>SLDB01000009.1 GCA_007125475.1 Nitriliruptoraceae bacterium
GACCGGCCGTGGCGCCCCGTCAGGGGCCCCGGGTGGGCGCGGTGCACCCTCCAGCGCCCCCGGGCGTGGTGGTCCGTCCCGTGGTGCCCCGGCGTCGCCGTACCGGCAGCCGGTCGGTGGCCGTGGCCCGGGTGGCCCCGGAGGCGGTCCGGGGGGACGTGGCGGTCCGGGTGGCCCCGGCGGCACCGGTGGTCCCTCGTCCGGGAAGACGAAGCGGAAGAAGAAGCGGGAGCGCAGCACGCCGGCCGAGCAGGAGCTGCAGCGCGGTCCGGTGCGTCGTGACACCCCGATCGAGGACCAGCTCAAGGTCGACCGGGTCGAGGTGATCTCCGGGGTGACCGTCGGTGAGCTCGCCGACAAGCTCGGGGTCGCCGGTGCCTCGTTGGTGAAGAAGCTGTTCGAGATGGGGGAGATGGCGACGGTTCAGCAGACGCTGCCCGACGACACCGTCGAGATCATCGGCGCCGACCTCGGTGTCGACGTCTACTTCCTCTCCGAGGAGGAGCTGGAGTTCGGGGTCGAAGGCCCGGAGGACCCCGCCACGCTCGAGCCACGCCCGCCGGTGATCACCGTGATGGGCCACGTCGACCACGGCAAGACCCTGCTGCTGGACGCGGTCCGGTCCGCCGACGTCGTCTCGACCGAGGCCGGGGGGATCACCCAGCACATCGGCGCCTACCAGGTGACCAAGGACGGCCGGAAGATCACGTTCATCGACACCCCGGGGCACGAGGCGTTCACCGCGATGCGAGCCCGTGGTGCCCAGGTCACCGACGTCTCGATCCTGGTGGTCGCCGCGAACGACGGCGTGATGCCGCAGACCCGGGAGGCGATCGCCCACGCCAAGGCCGCCGACGTCCCGATCGTCGTGGCCATCAACAAGATCGACGTCGAGGGTGCCGACCCGGTGAAGGTCAAGACCCAGCTCACCGAGCACGACGTCGTCGCCGAGGACTTCGGCGGGGACACGCCGATGGTCGAGGTCTCGGCGAAGACCCACGAGGGGATCGACGAGCTCCTCGAGGTGGTGCTGCTGCAGGCCGACCTCCTCGAGCTGCAGGCGAACCCGAACAAGGACGCCCGCGGCCGGGTGATCGAGGCCCACCTCGACCGTGGCCGCGGGCCGGTCGCCACCCTGCTGGTGCAGGGCGGAACGCTGCGTCGTGCCGACGTCCTCGTCGCGGGGACCGCCGACGGCAAGATCCGGGCGATGTTCGACGAGAACGGCACCCCGGTCGAGGAGGCCGAGCCGGCGCGACCGGTGCAGGTCCTCGGGCTGAACGAGGTCCCCGAGGCCGGCGACGAGTTCCGCGTCGTCGACGCCGAACGGCTGGCCCGCGACGTCGCCGAGCGGCGTGCGGCCCGCGAGCGCCGCAAGGAGCTCGCCGACCGGCGTCCGACCACCCTCGAGGAGTTCACCTCCGCGGTGCAGGCGGGGGACAAGGCGACGCTGAACGTGATCATCAAGGCCGACGTCTCCGGCTCCGCCGAGGCGCTCGAGGACGCCCTGGTGAAGCTGGAGCTCGAGGAGGTCCAGGTCCGCGTGATCAGCAAGGGTGTCGGGGCGATCAGCCAGGGCGACGTCCGCCTCGCCGAGGCCTCGGACGCGATCATCGTGGCGTTCAACGTGCGTCCCGGTGCGAACGCCCGTGAGGAGATCGACCGCTCCGGCGTCGATGTGCGCACCTACCGGATCATCTACGAGGCGATCGAGGACATCGAGCGGGCGGTGAAGGGGCTGCTCGCCCCCGAGTTCCGCGAGGAGATCATCGGCGAGGCCGAGGTCCGCGAGGTGTTCAAGACGCCACGCGGGTTCGTGTACGGCTGCATGGTCACCCGGGGCGAGGTCCGCCGCGACGCCGGTGTCCGCGTGATCCGCGACGGTGTGGTCATCGCCGAGGACGCGATGACGTCGCTGCGCCGCTTCAAGGACGACGTCCGCGAGGTCCGCGAGGGCTTCGAGTGCGGGATCGGTCTGCAGAAGTTCCAGGACGTCAAGGAGGGCGACATCCTCGAGGCGTTCGAGACCGTGGAGGTCGCCCGCGACTAACGCCGGGCACCGGCGCCCGGCGTGGGATGTGGAGCGCCCATGGCCAGCGACGACGGACGACTGCACTTCGGTGTCGCCCGGGTGGACGTCTACCTCCCCGGGGTCGACAGCCTGAAAGCCAAACGCGCCCTGCTCAACCGTGCCCGGGCGGCGCTGCAACGCGACCTCGCGGTGAGCGTCGCGGAGGTCGGTGATCAGGACCGCTGGCAGCGTTCGGTCCTCGGTGTCGCGGTCGCGGCGTCGTCGGCGACCGGTGTGGACCGCGTCCTGGACCGCATCACCGCGGTGATCGAGCGGGATCCACGCGTCGAGGTGCTGAGGATCCACGACCTCGCGGACGTCTTCGACGACGCCGCGACGACGCCGTAGGTCGTCCGTGTACGACGGCAGCACCGCCCGAGAGGAGCCCGACGTGGCACGCAGGCGCAACCCGAGGATCGACAAGCAGGTACGAGCGGCACTCGCCGACCTCATCGAGGTCGAGGCGGCCGACCCACGCCTGGCGTTCATCACCATCACCGAGGCCGACGTCACCCCGGATCACGAGTTCGCCACGGTGTACTACTCGACGCTTGACCCGGCGGTCGTCAGCCGTGACCCGCGCCGAAGCGGCGGCGACCGCATCCCCACCGCGGAGCAGGTCGCCGACGGCCTCGAGGCCGCGGCGGGGAGGCTGCGGGGGATGCTCGCCCGCCGCGTGGGCCTGCGCACCACCCCGCAGCTGCGGTTCGTCCCCGACCCGGTGACCGAGCAGGCCTCCCGTGTCGAGGAGCTGCTGCGCGGGATCGAGGTCCGTGACGTCCCGCCGGGGACCGGCGGGGTGGAGGCCGACGACGACGGCGGCGACCCGCTGCGCTGATCCGGACCGGCCGGCTCGGCTGACGGCCAGGGGAGGCAGGACATGGGGCGTCGACCGCGGCCACGTGGCCCGGTGTACGACGGGGTCCTCGTCGTGGACAAGCCGGCCGGACCGACGTCGCACGACGTCGTCGCCCGCGTCCGCCGTGTCGTCGGACACACCCGGGTCGGGCACACCGGCACCCTCGACCCGGCGGCGACCGGTGTCCTGGTGCTGTGCCTGGGACGGGCCACGCGGCTGGTGCCGTTCCTGCAGGCCGGGGAGAAGACCTACGTCGCCCGGATGCTGTTGGGCGTGGAGACCGACTCCCAGGACGCCGACGGGGTGGTGGTCGCCCGCCGTGACGCCGGCCACCTCGACGAGGACACCGTGTGCGCCGCGCTGGCAGCGTTCCAGGGGGAGGTTCGCCAGATCCCCCCGATGGTCTCGGCGGTGAAGGTCGGTGGTGAGCGGCTCCACGTCCGGGCCCGCCGTGGCGAGGTGGTCGAGCGTGAGCCCCGCACGGTGACGGTGCACTCACTGGTCCTGGATGCGTTCACCCCCGGGGCGGTGGCCGAGGCCTCGTTCCTGGTGACGTGCTCGGCCGGGACGTACGTGCGCACCATCGCCCACGACGTCGGGGCGGCCCTCGGCGTGGGCGGGAGCCTGGCGGCGTTGCGCCGGGTCGCGAACGGGGCGTTCACCGTCGGCGAGGCCGTCTCCCCGGAGGCCGTCGAGGCGGCGGGCGGCCCCGACGGGGTCCGGGATCTGCTCATCGATCCGCTCACGGCGGTGCGTCGGGCGTTGCCGGTGGTCGAGGTCGAGGACCCCGACCTGCTGCAGCGGCTGGCCAACGGCGCGTCGCTGCCGGCGCCGGGGGTCTCCGGTGAGGTGGCGGCGGTCGGCGTCGGGCCGGCGGTCGGCGGCGGCGAGAAGTTGCTGGGGGTGTACACCGCCGGGCAGGATGCCGGCGACGCCCGTCCGGCGTTCGTCTGGACCCGACCCGAGGAGCTCGCGTGACCGCGACCGCCTGTGGGCTCGACGAGATCACCCCCACGGCCTCGGTGGTGACGGTCGGGAACTTCGACGGCGTCCACCGTGGTCACCAGACGCTGCTGCGGCGGGCCGTCGACGCCGCCGAGGCGCGTGGCGTGCGCTCGGCGGCGGTGACGTTCGAGCCGCATCCGGCCGCGGTGCTCCGTCCCGGGAGCGAACCACGCCGACTGCAACCCCTCGAGGCGAGGATCGACGCCCTCGCGGCGCGGGGGGTCGACCTGGTGGCGGTCCTGCCGTTCACCGAGGAGGTCGCCGGCTGGAGCCCGGAGCGTTTCGTCGACGAGGTCCTCGTGCAGCGGCTTGCGGCGGTGCACGTCGTCGTAGGGACGAACTTCCGGTACGGCCACCGGGCCGCCGGTGACGTCGTCACCCTCTCGGCCCGCGGCGAGGAGGAGGGGTTCACGGTGGAGGCCGTCACCCTCCTCGACGTCGACGGTGACCCGATCTCGTCGACGGCGTTGCGCCACCGCATCGGTGCCGGTGACGTGCAGTGGGCGGCGCGGGCCCTGGGTCGGGAGTTCTCCCTCACCGCCCCGGTCGTCAGCGGCGAGGGTCGTGGACGCAGCATCGGCGTGCCGACCGCGAACCTCGCGGTCGACGACGGCCTGGTCACCCCCGGTCACGGCGTGTACGCCTGCTGGGCCGAAGTGGCCGGGGAGCGGTACGCGGCGGTGACCAACGTCGGGGTGCGCCCGACGTTCGACGGCCAGGACGTCACCGTCGAGGCCCACCTGCTCGACGCCTCGCCGCAGTTGTACGGCGCCGAGGTCACGCTGCGGTTCGTGGAGCGACTGCGCGGCGAGCGGCGGTTCGACGGCCCCGAGGAGCTGGTGGCCCAGATCCACCACGACATCGAGGAGGCGCGCCGGGTGCTGTCGCACCGCGCGCGGTGACCGCCGGGCGCGGTTGCCGAGGTCACCGGCGTGTGACACACTTCAGCGGTGACGGCCCAAACGGGCCGTCTCACCGTGCCCGATCGGGTGTCGGGATCCGGAACGTCGGACGTGAGCGCGAGCTCCGTGCGTCGTCACCGACGGAGACGCGCTTCGTGGCGCGTGCCGTGGCGGATCCCCGTGGTGGTGGGTCGACCACCCCACCCGACGCGCAGGGACCCCACCACGAACCGGAGAGAACCTTGGCCGTCACGCTGCCTGCCGACAAGCAGGACATCATCGAACGCTTCGCCCGCACGCCGGGTGACACCGGATCGCCCGAGGTGCAGGTCGCCCTGATCACACAGCGGGTCACCCACCTCACCGAGCACCTGAAGGTGCACAAGCAGGACCACCACACGCGTCGTGGGCTGCTGATGCTCGTCGGGCAACGGCGGCGACTGTTGAACTACCTCCGCGACAAGGACATCGACCGTTACCGCGCGCTGATCTCGGAACTCGAGCTGCGGCGGTAGCAGGCACCCCCGGGGCGGTGCCGCCGCCCCACACCCCAGGGACCGCGGGTCGACGGGGTCGTCGGACGTCAGTGGAGACGCCTCGCGCCGCAGCGCGAGCCGCCCCTACTGATGTGCCGGCCACCTGTCCCGCGGATCCCGACGTCCGGAGCTACGCACCGGACGACGAGACCATCAGGAGGCCCACGTGGGCAAGCTCGGGTCCTACGAGCACGCCGTCGAGATCGACGGCAAGACGATCACATTCGAAGCAGGCACGCTCGCCGCTCAGGCCGGCGGCGCCGTCGTCACCGGGATCGGTGACACCAAGGTCCTCACCACGACGACCGCCTCGAAGCAGGTGAAGGACTTCCTGCCGTTCTTCCCGTTGACGATCGAGGTCGAGGAGCGGATGTACGCCAACGGCCGCATCCCCGGCTCGTTCTTCAAGCGGGAGGGGCGGCCGTCGGAGAACGCCATCCTCGTGTGCCGCCTCACCGACCGGCCGCTGCGGCCGACGTTCGCCGAGGGCCTGCGCAACGAGGTCCAGGTCGTCAACACCATCATCCAGACCACCCAGTTCGACCCCTACGACGTCGTGGCCATGAACGGCTCGTCGCTGTCGACGATGCTGTCGGGGATCCCGTTCGCGGGACCGGTCGCCGCGGTGCGTTACGCCCTGATGCGTGACGGCTCCTGGGTCGCCTTCCCCTCCTTCGAGGAGATCGAGGAGGAGGCCGTCTTCAACATGGTGATCTCCGGCCGTGTCGAGGACGACGGCGAGGTCGCGATCCTGATGATCGAGGCCGAGGCGACCGCCGACGCGTGGGTGAAGGTCGACATGGGCGCACCGGCCCCGACCGAAGCCCTCGTCGGTGAGGCGATCGAGTCCGTGAAGCCGATCATCCGCCAGCTCTGCGAGGCCCAGCAGGCGTTCGTGGACGAGGTCGGGGTGCGTGACGCCGGCGAGTTCCCGCTGTTCCCGCCGCACAGCGACGAGGTCTACGACCTCGTTTTCGCCGACGTCGGCTCCCGCATCGAAGACGTCTACCGCAACTCCGAGCTCGGCAAGGAGGCCAAGGACGAGGCGCTGGCGGTGATCCGCGAGGACGCGATCGCCCACGTCGTCGCCGACGGACCGGCCGACCTCGACGAGGACGACCGTGCCAAGCAGGCCGTGGAGGCGTTCCGCACCGCCGAGAAGAAGGTGGTGCGCCGCCTCATCGTCGACGAGGGCTTCCGGATCGACGGGCGCAGCGTCACCGACCTTCGGCCGGTCACCGCCGAGGTCTCCGTCCTCCCCAAGACCCACGGCTCCGCGTTGTTCCAGCGGGGGGACACGCAGGTCCTCTCGGTGCTCTCGCTGGGGACGATGCGTGAGGCCCAGCGCCTCGACACCCTCGACCCGGCCGACGAGAAGCTGTTCCTGCACCACTACAACATGCCCCCGTACTCGACCGGCGAGGCCGGCCGTGTCGGGAGCCCCAAGCG
Source organism: Nitriliruptoraceae bacterium (assembly GCA_007125475.1). Lineage (GTDB taxonomy): Bacteria > Actinomycetota > Nitriliruptoria > Nitriliruptorales > Nitriliruptoraceae > SLDB01. Next base: position 6,823 of record SLDB01000009.1, read on the forward strand.
CCGCGAGATCGGTCACGGCGCCCTCGCCGAGCGGGCGATCCTCCCCATGCTGCCGGACACCGACGAGTGGCCGTACGCGATGCGGATCGTCTCCGACGTGCTGAGCTCGAACGGCTCGACCTCGATGGGCTCGGTGTGCGCGACCTCCCTGGCACTGATGGACGGCGGGGTCCCCACCCACGCCCCCGTCTCCGGGATCGCGATGGGCCTGGTGTACGAGAACGGCAAGTACACCACGCTCACCGACATCCAGGGCGTCGAGGACTTCTTCGGCGACATGGACTTCAAGGTCGCCGGCCCCGAGGAGTTCATCACCGCGCTGCAGCTCGACACCAAGCTCGCCGGGATCCCGGCCAACGTCCTGCAGGACGCCCTGCTGCAGGCGCGTGACGCCCGTCTGGAGATCCTCGGGGTGATGAACGCCGCGATCGCCGAACCGCGCGCCGAGGTCGCCGAGACCGCGCCGCGGGTCGAGATCGTGCACATCCCGCAGGACAAGATCGGTGCGGTGATCGGTCCGCGCGGCGCGATCATCAAGGAGCTCGTCGAAGCCACCGGCGCCCAGATCGACGTCGACGAGGAGGCCGGCCACGGCGTCGTCAAGATCTACGCGGACTCCAAGGAGGTCGCGCAGGACGCCCTGGACCGCATCAATGCGATCGCGAACCCACAGCTGCCGGAGAAGGGCGAGCGCTACCACGCCACCGTGGTCAAGACCGTCGACTTCGGGGCGTTCGTCTCGCTCACCCCGGGCACCGACGGGCTGCTGCACATCTCCGAGCTCTCCAAGATCGCGGGTAAGCGCCTGAACCACGCCGAGGAGGCCGTCGAGGTCGGCCAGCAGGTCCTCGTCGAGGTGATGGACATCCTCGACGGTGGACGCAAGTTCAAGCTGCAGTACGTCGGGGAGAAGTCCGGCGGCGATCGCGGCGAGGGCTCGCGTGAGTCGGCCCCGGCGGTCGAGGCCGCCCCGGCGGCCGTCGAGGAGGCGGCCACCCCGGTCGCCGACGACGCCCCGGCCGAGTCGGCCGACGAGCCGCGCGGTGGTGGAACACCCCGTCGCC
>SLDB01000076.1 GCA_007125475.1 Nitriliruptoraceae bacterium
CCTAGGCCCACGCCCCGCGTTCGGCCGTCCCCCGACCCTTCGTCCCGTCACGTCGCTCCGCTCTCACGCGCGGACGACGAGGTCGTCGCGGTGGATCACCTCGCGGGCGTACCCGGCGCCGAACTCCGCGAGCGCCCGGGCGGTGCTGTGGCCCGCGATCCGGGTGACGTCGGCGACGTCGTAGTTCGACAACCCCCGGGCCACGACCCGGCCGTCGGGGTCCACCACCTCGACGGCGTCGCCGGGGGCGAAGTCGCCGTCGGCACGGGTGACCCCGACACCCAGCAGCGATCCGCCCCGCTCACGCAACGCGCGGGCGGCGCCGGCGTCGACGTGGATCCGCCCGTGGACCGTGAGCGCGAACCCGATCCACAGCCTCCGCGCCTCGAGGCGTTGGGGCTGAGCGACGAACCACGTGCCGACGTCCTCGCCGGCGAGGACCGCGTCGACGACCCCGGGGCGGCGGGCGTCGGCGATCACCGTGTGCGCCGCCGACGCGACCGCGACCCGCGCCGACTCCACCTTCGTCCGCATCCCGCCGGAGCCGACGAACGATCCCACCCCACCGATGCCCTCGAGTGGCAGCTCGTCGACGTCGTCGACTCGGCGCACCAACCGTGCGCCGCTGCGACGTGGATCGCCGTCGTACAGGCCCTCGACGTCCGAGAGCAGCACCAGCAGGTCGGCGTCGAGCATCGACGCCACCAGCGCCGCGAGGTGGTCGTTGTCGCCGTAGGTCAGCTCCTCGGTCGCGATCGCGTCGTTCTCGTTGATGATCGGGAGCGCACCGAGCTCCAGGAGGCGACGGATCGAGGTCCGCGCGTTGAGGTAACGCCCGCGACGGACGAAGTCGGCCTGACTGAGCAGGATCTGCGCCCCGGTGCGTCCCCGCTCGAGGAGGACGCGCTGATAGGCCTGGATCAGCTCGCTCTGGCCGACCGCGGCGGCGGCCTGCAGCGTGGCCAGATCGACCGGGCGGCGGTCGAAGCCCAACAATCCCATCCCGGCGGCCACGGCCCCCGACGAGACCAGCACGACGTCGGTGCCGGCATCGGCGGCGTCAAGGACCTGGTGTGCGAGGCTCTCGACCTGCCCGCGGTCCAGCCGACCGTCGGGCCCGCGCAGGCTCGACGAACCCACCTTCACCACGGCCAGTCGCGGCCGGTCGAACCTCGCGGTCATCGCTGCGCACCTCGTTGCACCGGGGTCGGGTCGCCGTGATCGTCCTCGGCGACCTCGCCCTCGGGACCGACGCCGGCCCCGACGTCGTCACCGGGGGCGTCATCGACGTCGTCGTCGGCGCCGGCGAGGACCGCGGCGCGCTCGTCGGCCGGCAGATCGTCGAGCTCCGGCTCGAACGTGAACACGACCTCGCCGATCTGCACCTCGTCGCCGGCACGGGCGCCGGCACCGATGAGCGCTCTCTCCACCCCGGCCCGCCGCAGTCGTCCCTGCAGGTACCGGGCCGCCCCGCGGTCCTCGAGCGGGAGCATCCGCACCCAGCGCTCGACGCGCTCGCCGGTGACGACGTAACCGTCGGGGACCCGCCGCACCGCGAAGTCGTCCCCGCGTGGGGCCGGCTGCAGGAGCACCTCCTCGTCGGAGGGCTGCAGGGTGCGCACCGGGCCGACCTCGGCGCGCTGGGCGGCGACGATCTCCCCGAGGCGGTAGCGCAGCCGATCGAGCCCCTCCCCGGTGACGGCGGAGACCTCGAAGACCTCGACGTCGCCGAGCTCACCACGGACCAGCTCGCTCATCGCCCGGCCATCGGGGAGGTCGAGCTTGTTCAGCGCCACCACCTGGGGGCGCTGAAGCAGCGAGGGGTCATGGCGCTCGAGCTCGGCGCGGACCACGGCGAGGTCGTGCACGGGGTCGCGTGAAGGGTCGGCCGGTGCCGCGTCGACGACGTGGAGGAGGACCAGGCAACGCTCGATGTGGCGGAGGAACTGCAGCCCGAGGCCGCGCCCCTCGGCGGCGCCCTCGACGAGGCCGGGGACGTCGGCCAGGACGACGTCGATGGGGGCGCCGTCGGCGGTGTCACCGGCGCGCATCACCCCCAGGTGCGGGGTGAGGGTGGTGAACGGCCACGCCTCGACGCGTGGTGTCGCCGCCGACAGCCGACGCACCAGCGACGACTTCCCGGCCGAGGGCAGCCCGACGAGACCGACGTCGGCGATGAGCTTGAGTTCGAGTGCCAACTGACGTTCGGTGACGTCCTCACCCCGCTCGGCGAAGCTGGGGAGCCGCCGGTGCCGGTTCGCGAACGCGGCGTTGCCGCGACCACCGCGACCACCGCGTGCCGCCACGAAGCGGTCCCCGTCGGCGGCGAGATCGGCGAGGACGGCGCCCGTGTGGGCATCGCGGACGACGCACCCGACCGGGACCGGGATGGTCAGGTCCTGACCATCACGCCCGGTGCGATCCATACCGGCACCGTGCTGACCGCGCTCGGCGCGGCGGTGGGGGGCGCGTCGCAGGTCGAGGAGGGAGCCGGTGTCGTGGTCGGCGACGAACACGACGTCGCCGCCGCGCCCGCCGTCACCACCGTCCGGCCCGCCTCGCGGGACGTGGGCCTCGCGGCGGAACGACACGGACCCGTTCCCCCCGTCGCCCCCGCGCACGAACACCGTGCACTCGTCGATGAAGGTGGCGTCCACACCGCTCCCCTGACTCGCCGTGGCGCCCCGTGGTACCCGGTCGGCCGCCTCACCCAGGTACCGGAGGTGGCCGTGACGACCGTAGCCGGTCCGATCCCGACGGAGACGGGACAGGGCGGCCGTGCCGGCCGCCCTGTCCCCTCGGTGCCTTCGGACTCAGGCGTCGACGGGGTCGACGTTGGCGGTCGTGCGGGACCCGGACTTGCGGAAACGGACCGCACCGTCGGCGAGCGCGAAAAGCGTGTCGTCGCCGCCACGCCCCACGTTCTCGCCTGGGTGGATCTTCGTGCCGCGCTGACGGACGATGATGCCGCCGGCACGGATCACCTCGCCTCCGAACTTCTTCACCCCGAGGCGCTTGGCGTTGGAATCGCGGCCGTTGTTGGAGGAACCGCCACCCTTCTTCGTCGACATGTCAGATTCCTTCGATCCGGATCGTCGTCTGCTGCTGCCGGTGGCCACGACGCTTGTGCTGACGGGACTTGTTCTTGTACGTGAAGACGCGGATCCGCGGCCCCCGCTCGTGGCCGGTGATCGTCGCGCGCACGGAGCGCTCGGCGAGCCCCTCGCCGGTGACCACGTCACCGTCGTCACCCACGAAGAGGACCGGCGAGAGCGCGAGCTCGTCACCGACGTCCCCGGTGAGCCGCTCGACCGTGAGCTGCTGGCCGGGCTCGACCCGGTACTGCTTCCCGCCCGTGGCGATCACCGCGTACACGCTGGCTCCTGTCGTTCGGCTCGGCTCCGCACCACCGCGTTACCTCGCCATGACCTCGCGCGGTCGCGTCCGAGCCGTGGCGCCCCGCGTTCGGCGCCCAGTTGGTGGCCGCGCGACCGTGAGAGTGGGGTGAACGGCGAGCCGGCGCTCGCTCGAGCATTGAAACGTTGACACGCGACGCCGGCGCAGAGGCGGGCCGCGGAGATCAGACGGTACCGCCGCGGCTGCTCCCCGGTCAACCGGACGGGCGCCCGCTGCCGTCCGATCACCGGGAGACACCCGCCAGCCAGCTGGCGTACAGGCCGGCGTACACCGCGTCGGCGGCCACCAGATCGTCGTGAGCTCCCCGCTCGACGAGTCGTCCGCCGTCGAAGACCAGGACCTCGTCGGCGGCCATCGCCGTCGACAGCCGGTGCGCGACCGTGACGACCGTACGGCCGGCGGCGAGCTTCGTCACCGCCCGCTGCAGCCGCTGGTCGGTCGCGGGGTCGACGGCCGAGGTCGCCTCGTCGAGGACGAGGAGGTCGGGGTCGGCGATCGCCGCGCGGGCCAACGCGACCAGCTGGCGCTCCCCGGCGGAGAGCGCGGCGCCGCGCTCACCGGTCCGGGTCTCGAGGCCGGCCGGGAGCTCGGCGAGCCAGCCTGAGAGGTCGAGCTGCTCGAAGACGGCGGTGACGCCTGCGTCGTCGGCCTGGGGATCTCCCATCCGGACGTTGTCGGCGATCACCCCGTCGAACAACGCGCCGTCCTGGGGCACGATCACGACACGCCTCCGCAGCGAGGCGAACCGCACCCGCCGCAGCGGCACCCCGCCGAGGTGGACCGCCCCCTCGCTCGGGTCCATCAGGCGGGTCAGGAGCTTCGCGAACGTCGACTTCCCCGAACCGGTCTCGCCCACGACCGCGATCCGCGACCCGGCGGCGATCGCCACGTCGATCCCGCTGACGGCGTCGGTGTCGGACCCCGGGTACCGGAACCGCACCGACGAGAACCCGACCGAGAGCGCGCCCGGCGGCAGGTCCACACCGTCGGCACCGGGGTCGGTGAGGTCGGGTTCACGGTCGAGGACGTCGAGGGTCCGGCGCCACCCCGCGACGGCGGACTGCCCCTCGTTGACCACCTCGGCGGCGAGGACCACCGGCTCGACGAACAGGGTGATGAGGAACAGGAACGCGACGACCGTCCCGGCACTCACCTCGCCGCCGACACCGAGCCACACCCCGGCCACCAGCGCCGCGGCGGTCGCGAACGCGGCGAACACCTCCCCGGCACCGGCGAACACCGACGTCATCCGACCGGCCCGGACCGCCGCACAGCGGTGCGCCTCGATCGCGGCGTCGACCCGGTGCTGGGTGTGCTCCTCGATGCCGTAGGCCCGGATCACCCACGCCCCCACGACGGTCTCCGACAGGGCGCTCAGCAACCGCCCGACCCGTTCGCGCACCAACAGGAACGCGACGGTGAGTCGACGCTGGAACGCGCGTGCGGCGACGACGAACGGCACGAACACCGCGAACACGACGAACGCGAGCTGCCAGGAGTACACCAGCATCACGACCGCGGCGATGGTGAGCTGCCCCAGCGCGGTGATGAGGTTCAACCCGGCCCACTGCATGAATCGGCTGACCTCGTCGACGTCGGCGGTGACACGTGCGACGAGGCTGCCGCGCTCCTCCTCGGCCTGGTGGAGGACGGAGAGGTCGTGGATCCGACGGAACGCCCGGGTGCGCAGGGCGGCCAGCGCCGACTCCACCACCGAGGCCAGCCGGTAGTGCATCGCCGCACTGGCAGCGGCGGTGATCACCACCGCGACACCGGCGGCCACCACGATCCCGGTCACCGTGGGGACGTCGACACCTCCGGCACCGAACCCGTCGTCGATGGTCCGCTGGACGGCGACGGGGACGACGGCCCGGCCGGCGGTGGCGATCAGCGCGAGGATCAGGGTCCCGACGAGGCCGACCCGGAGCTGCGGGGACGAACGCACGCCGCGCACGACGGTCTCGGCCGCACCGACCCCGGTCCGTGACGTCGCGACGCTCACGCCGGCCCCCCGGCGCGGGCGTCGGCGGCACCGCCGCCGGGTCCCGCGTACGCCCGCACGATCGTGGCGTACAGCGGTGTGCGGGCCAGCACACGGTCGTGAGGGCCGGCGTCGACCACGTGGCCGTCGTCGACGACGACGACGGCGTCGGCCAACGCCAGGGACCCACCACGGGAGGCCACGATCACCACGGTCGTGTCGAGTGCGGCGAGCCCCTGCAGGATCTCGGCCTCCACGGACGGGTCCACCGCGGAGGTGGCGTCGTCGAGGACGAGGAGGCGGGGACGGCGCACCAGGGCGCGTGCCAGGGCGATGCGCTGCCGCTCACCGCCGGACAACGACGTTCCCCGTTCACCGACCCGGGTGTCGTAGCCGTCGGGGAGCGCGTCGACGAAACGGTCGACCGCGGCGAGGCGGGCGGCGTGACGCACCTCGGCGTCGTCGAACCCGCCCCCGAGCGTGATGTTGCCGCGGACGGTGTCGTCGAAGAGGAACGCCTCCTGGAACACCATCGCGGTGTGGGCGGCGACCTCGCCGGGGGCCAGGTCCCGAACGTCGGCGCCGTCGAGGAGGACCCGCCCCTCGTCGGGGTCGATCAGCCGCGTGATCAGCCACGTCAGTGTGCTCTTCCCCGCCCCGACCGGGCCGACGAGGGCGGTGACCGATCCGGCGGGGACGGTGAACGACACCCCGTGCACCCCCCGCCGGGTGTGGCGCTCGCCGCCGTCGATCTCGTCGGATCGCTCATCGAGCCCACCCACGGAGCCGGGTGGGTGGCGGTAGCCGACGTCCTCCAGGCGGAGTGTGGCGGGCCCGACGGCGGGGAGCCGGACGTCGCCGTACGTCACCTCCCCGGGGGCTTCGAGGACCCGTCGGATGCGGCGGTGGCCGGCGACGGCGCGGGGCATCTCGCCGAGCATCCACCCGAACACCCGTATCGGCATCGCCACCAGGCGGAAGAGGTAGGCGAAGGTCACCAGGTCGCCGGGGGTGAGCGCACCGGCGCGGACACGATGCGCGCCGACGGCCAGGACCAGCAGGATCCCGATGTTGGGGAGCGCCTCGATCACCGGGTCGAAGAACGCCCGCAGCCGTCCGATGCGGACCAGACGATCGCGCAGGACTTCGGCGGCCGCACCGAACCGTTCGCCTTCGGCGTCCTCCCTCCCCAGCGTCTTGACCACCAGGGCGGCATCGAACGACTCGTGGGCGATGCGCGAGACCTGCGCGCGGGCCTGCTGCGCCTGTGCGGCGGCGGTGCGCATCCGACGTTGGTAGAGGTGGTTCGCCCCCACCAGGAGGGGCCCCACGCTGAACCCGACCACCGCGAGCGCGACGTCGGTGGCCAGCAACAGGCCACCGGTGACCGCCAGCAGCAGGACGGCTCCCACCGCCATCGGCAGCGGCGCGGCGAGGAAGAACGCGGCTTCGACGTCGGAGTTGACGTTGGCCAGCAACTCGCCGGTCGGGTGGCGTCGGTGCCAGGCGACCGGTAGTCGCAGGTACCGCCGGCTCACCCGGCGACGGAACGTCGACTGCAACCGGTACTGGGCGATGTAGGCACCCAGGCGACGGCCGACGACGCCGGTCGCCTTCAGGGCGGCGACCGCGAGGATCGCCGTGCCGGCCAGGAGCACGGGTGAGGGATCGACGGCGCCGGCACGCAGTTGCGGGAGGACGACGGCGTCGGTGGCCCAGCCCAGCACGTACGACGCCGCGACGGTGGCCACCGCGTACACCACCGCCCCGGCGACCCCGACGGTGAACGCCCCACGGGCGTTCGCCAGCGCGACACCGACGACCCGCAGACCGTCAGCGGCTGACCGCGGCGGAGCCGTCAGATCGCCGCGGTGCGTGCTCAACGGTCCGGTGATGCGTCGCCACACACCACCGGGCCCCCCGGGCTCACTCGAGCTCGCTGATCACGCCACGACCCTCACACGCCTCGCAGGTGTGGCTGAACGACTCGACCAGACCCTGGCTGACGTTCTTCCGCGTCATCTGGACCAACCCGAGTCGCGAGACCTCCGAGACGCGGGTCTTGGTGCGGTCGCGGAGGAGTTCCCGCTTCAACCGCCGCACCACCTGTTCCTGATTCGCCTTCAGGAGCATGTCGATGAAGTCGATCACGATGATCCCGCCCATGTCCCGGAGTCGGAGTTGGCGGACGATCTCGTCGGCGGCCTCGAGGTTGGTCTTCAGCACGACCTCCTCGAGGCTCGTGTCCTTCCCCCCGGTGAACTTGCCGGTGTTGACGTCGATCACCTTCATGGCCTCGGTCACCTCGATGATGAGGTACCCGCCCGAGGGCAGCCACACCTTCCGGCCCATCGCCTTGCGCAGCTGTTCGGCGACGTCGTAGGCGTCGAACAGCTCCGGCAACGTCGCACGCCGCGCCGCGGCGGCGGCGAGGTCGACCGGCACCGGCCCTGTGCCGGCTGCCGTCGCGACGGC
>SLDB01000343.1 GCA_007125475.1 Nitriliruptoraceae bacterium
CCGCTCACCGAGGGTGACCGCTGCCTGGGGTTCGTCGGCTTCGACGTCGTCGGCGAGGGCAAGGACTGGACCCAGGACGAGCTCGCGCTGCTGCGGGTCCTTGCCGAGCTGTTCACCAACGCCCAGGTGCGCCGGGAGCGCGAGCACGCCCTGGTCGAGGCCAAGCGCACCGCCGAACTCGCCTCGACGGCGAAGTCCCGGTTCCTGTCGGTGGTGTCGCACGAACTGCGGACACCGATGCACGGGGTCCTCGGCATGCTCGAGCTCCTCGCCGACGGGGTGACCAGCTCCGAGCACCGGCGGTACGCCCGGGCGGCGGAGGGTTCGGCCCGTGCACTCCTCGCCCTCGTCGACGCCCTCCTGGAGACCGCCCGGATCGAGGCCGGCGGTGTCACGCTGAACTCGGCGCCCCTCGAGCTCCGCGAGGTCGTCGAGGACGTCCGGGCACTGGTCACCACCCAGGCACGGGACCGGCCGGTCCGGGTGACGTGCCGGGTCGATCCCCGTGTGCCCCGTTGGGTCGTCGGTGACGAACTGCGGCTGCGGCAGGTGATCACGAACCTCGCCGGGAACGCGGTGAAGTTCACCGACGAAGGCGAGGTGGGGGTCGGCGTCGAGGTCGTCGGCGCCGGTGACGGGGTGGTCGAGCTCCGCCTCGAGGTCGCCGACACCGGGATCGGGATCGACCCGGAGGTGCTCACCGAGGTCTTCGACCCGTTCGTGCAGGCCGAGGACGCGCCGGCGAGGCGGCACGACGGTGCGGGGCTGGGGTTGTCGATCGTGCGTGAACTGGTGTCGGCGATGGGGGGGAGCGTCTCGCTCGACAGCGACCGCGGGGTCGGGAGCCGTGTCGTCGTCGACCTCGCCCTGCCGGTCGTCGATGAGGGCGACGAACCCGACGCGGGGTCGGTGTCGGCGCCGGGGGTGGCCCGCCACGTCCTCGTGGTCGAGGACAACGACGTGAACCGGGAGGTCGCCCGTGCCCACCTCGAGGACCTCGGGTGCGCGGTGACGGTCGTCGGCGACGGGGTGGCCGCGGTCCGACAAGTCGCCGACGGCGGGTTCGACCTGGTGCTGATGGACTGCTTCATGCCCGTCGTCGACGGGTTCGAAGCGACGCGTCGGATCCTGCGCACCGACCCGGACGCGCCGCCGGTCGTCGCGGTGACCGCGGACGCCACCGCCGAGCACGCCCGGCGGTGCGTGTCGGCGGGGATGTGCGACGTGCTGGTGAAGCCGTTCTCCCGTGACGACGTCGCGGTGATGCTCACCCGCTGGGCCCCGGTGGCGTGACCGAACCCCGGGATCAGGGGTGGCGTGGCGGCCGCCGCTACGAGGGGTGGTCGCGACGACCGCCACGCCGAGTTCCTCACGCACGGGGGACGCATGAGGAAACTATGTCGGAACTATAGCGTATCCGTGGGGTCGCCGAGGTACCCGAGCATGCCGGCGAGGTGCCGGACCCGTGCGGGCGTGGATGACACCCACGGAAGCGTCCGTGGCACCCCCGGGTCCCACGTATCCTGTCGCGGCACCGATCGTCCGTCCCCGAAAGCCGCCACCGTGGCCGTCCTCACCGCCGCCCTCGCCACCGGTGTCAGCGGCGCCTTCGCCGTCAGCCTCGTGACCCGGTTCGTACGGGGCGGGCGACGCACCCCCGCCCTGTTGTTCTGGGGGGTGGCGTTGGTGATGTTCTGCACGGCGTCGCTCGCGCTCCTCACCGGGATCGTCGGTGGGTGGACGACCGCGGGGTTCCGCACCTTCTACCTCTTCGGCGGGGTGCTGAACGTCCCCTGGCTCGCCCTCGGAAGCCTCGCCGTGAACGCCCGCAGCCCGGCGGTCTCCCGGTGGACCGGTGCGGTGCTGGGCGTGGTCGCCCTCCTCGTCCTGTGGGCGGCGGTGTCGTCGCCGGACCCCGAGTTGTGGACACCGGCCGCCGTCCTGGCGGGGGCGTGGACGGTGCTGCTCCTCACCGGGCACCGTCGAGTCGTGATGTTCGGTGGCGCGGCGGTCCTCGTCGTCTACAGCGTCGTGGCCGCCGTCGTGGTCGTCACCGCGCCGTTCGTCGCCCCCCTGGCCGTGGCGGGGCTCCCCGAGGGCGCCGAGGTGTACGCCACCGGGGTGCGTGGGTACGCCGTCGGGGGGAACGCGGTCGGGGCGGTCACGGTGATCACCTCGGCGCTGGTCTCCAGCGCGGTGCTGGTGTGGCGGCGCCCCGCGCGTGCCGCCGACCGGCTGTTGATCGCCGAGGCCCGACGCGGTGGGTTCGCAGACGCGATCGCCAGGTGGATCTTCCGCGGCCGCACCGGGGCCGGCGTCCACCTGGCCCACCTGGTCCGGGGCAACCTCATGATCGCGGCGGGTGTCGGGATCGCCGCCGCCGGAGGGGTGTTGTCGTTCCTCGGGGACACCGTCGGACACGCCCTGGGCTTCACCGCCGGGGTGATCGTGATGTACGTCGGGTTCCTGCGTACCACGCGCCCGATGCCGGCCGAGGAGTCGGCGGAGGCCTCGGCGTCGTGAGCCGCCCCCGGGTGGTCGTCTACACCCGTGCGCGGTGCGGGCTGTGCCGTGCCGCGGAGGCTCAGGCACGCCGGGAGGCGCGACGTGCCGACGTGCAGTTCGTCGACGTCGACACCGAACCCCGGCTCGCGGACCGTTACGGCGTGCGGGTCCCGGTCGTCGTCGTCGACGGCGTGGAGGTGGCCGAGCTCGAGGTGCCGCCGGGGGCGGTGCGTGCCGCCGTGCGACGCGCCCGGCGTCGACGACGCCGGGCGCGGTTCGGGCCCCGCAGCGAACCCGCGTAGCCTGTCGGCGACCCCGCTCGGTGAGGAGGTGGTGACGTGCGCGACGGCCGGATCCCGGCGGCGACCGTCTCCCGCCTGCCGATGTACCTGCAGGCACTCGTCGATGCCGCCGAGGACGGGCTCGAGACGGTGTCCAGCGAGGTGCTCGCCCGGGTGGTCGGGGTGAACTCGGCGAAGGTCCGCAAGGACCTGTCCTACCTCGGCAGCCACGGCACCCGCGGTGTCGGCTACCCGGTGGCCGAGCTCACGACCGAGATCTCGGAAGTGCTCGGGCTCACCGGGGACCGGCCGGTGATGATCGTCGGCGTCGGGAACCTCGGGCGGGCGCTGGCCAGTTACGACGGCTTCGCCCGCCGGGGGTTCCGTCTCGCCGCGATGGTCGACACCGACCCGTCGAAGGTCGGGGTCCGCGTCGGCGAGCACGTCGTCGAGTCGGCCGACGACCTCGCCATGGTCGTCGCCGACCGCCGGATCGGGATCGTGGTCATCGCGGTCCCGGCGGAGGCGGCCCAGCAGGTCGCCACCCAGGCGGTCGACGCCGGGGTGACCGCGATCCTGAACTTCGCGCCCACCCACCTCGAGGTCCCCGCCGGGGTGACGGTGCGGACCGTCGATCTCTCGACCGAGTTGCAGATCCTGTCGTTCTACGAGCACCTCGAGGGCGGCCGCCACCTCGCTGCGGGGTGAGGGTGCCCGCCGCCGACGGGGTCGCGGAACCGCCCGGGCCGTACCGGTTGGGGGGCGTCGGCATGAGCGCTATCCTCCCCCCATCCCCCGCGCGTGCGCCCCGCCCCCGCGTGCCCCGGCCCCGCCGGCTCCGCCGGCGTCCTGTAGCGTGGCGACGACGGTGGCCGTGCCTGACGGGATGCGCCGCCGCAACGGCGTGTCCGTGTCTCGAGCCCCGCAGAAGGTGCCGCCCCTGATGTCCCTCCTCGTCGTCGGGTGCAACCACCGCAGCGCCGACCTGGCGTTGCTGGAACGGCTCGCGGTCCCGGCCGAGGAGTTGCCCAAGGCGGTGCGCGGCCTCACCCAGCTCGAGCACGTCCTGGAGGCCGTGGTCGTCTCCACCTGCAACCGGGTCGAGGTCTACGCGCACGTCACCCGGTTCCACCCGGGGCTCCAGGAGGTCCGCGGCTGGCTCGCGGAGCGCGGCGACATCCACCCGCAGGACCTCGACGAGGTGCACTACAGCTACCACGACGACCGCGCCGCGGCCCACCTGTTCGGCGTCGCGGCGGGGCTGGACTCGCTGGTCGTCGGTGAGCGCCAGATCGGTGTGCAGGTCAAGCACGCGATGGAGCTCTCGCGGCGAGAGGGGACCTCGCGGCGCGTGCTGCAGCGACTGTTCCGTCAGGCCGTCCGTGTCGGCCGCCGGATCCGGCGCGAGACCGAGGTCGGTCGGGGCGCCTCGTCGATGGTCGAGCTCGGCCTCGACGCGGTCGATGGACACCTCACCACCGGGCTCGCCGGGGCCCGGTACACCATCGTGGGTGCCGGGAAGATGGGGGCGCTGTCGGCCGAGCGGCTCGCCGGGCTCGGCGTCGCCCACGTCGACGTCTGGAACCGCAGCGCCGACAAGGCCGACCGGCTCGCCGGACGCCTCGCGACCCGGGTGCCGTGCACCGTCGTCGACGACGGCGGGCTCGCCGCGTCGCTCGCCGACGCCGACGTCGTGGTGTGCACCACCGGGGCGGCGACCCCGGTGATCGATGCCGGGTTCGTCGCCGAAGCCGTGGCCGGACGGGACACCGCCGAGAGGCCACTGGTCCTCCTCGACCTCGCCGTCCCCCGGAACGTCGACCCGGCGTGCGCCGGGATCGCCGGCGTCCACGTCGTCGACGTGTCGTCGTTGCAGCACGTCGTCGAGCGCGGCGAGACCGCCGACGCCCTCGGCGAGGCCCGGGCGATCGTCGAGTCCGAGGTCGACCAGTTCGTCGCCTGGACCCGCACCGCCGAGGTCGAGCCGACGATCCGCGCGCTCCGCCACCGGGCCGAGGCCGTCCGGCGCGCCGAGCTCGACCGCATGGCGACGAAGCTGGCCGCCCTCGGCGAACGGGAGCGGGGGGCCGTCGAGGCCGTCACCCGCGGGATCGTGAACACCCTCCTGCACGACCCCACCGTCCGTCTCAAGCAGCTCGCCGACGCCGACGGCGCCGAGCCGCACGTCGAGGCCGTGTGGGAGCTGTTCGGGCTCACGGATCCGGCCGACCCCGTGGGTGAACCGGGCGACGACGTCGCGTCACGCGGCGCGGACGGCCCGACGGACGAGGCGTGAGCGGTGACCCGTGGCGGATCGCCACGCGGCGCTCGGCGCTGGCCCAGGTCCAGGCCGAGGGGGTCGGCGAGGCGCTGACGCGGGCCACCGGCCGCCCCTACGAGCTCGTGCCGTTGGCCACGTCCGGTGACGACCACCCCGACCGGGCGATCGAGGCGTTCGACGTCAAGGGGATGTTCGTCGACGGGACCCGGCGGGCCGTCCTCGCCGGTGACTGCCACATGGTGGTGCACTCGTACAAGGACCTCCCCACCGCCGGGGCCCCGCAGCTGGTGATCGCGGCCGTGCCGGCCCGTGTCGACCCGCGTGACGCCCTGGTCACCCGGGACGGCTGGTCCCTGGCCGCGATCCCGCGGGATCGGCCGGTCGCGATCGGGACCTCCTCGCCCCGGCGGGCCTCACAGCTGATGCGTCATCGTCGCGACCTGCTCGTCCAGCCGCTCCGCGGCAACATCACCACCCGTCTGCGTCGGGTCGCCGACGGTGACCTCGACGGGGTCGTGATCGCGCTCGCCGGGCTGCTGCGCCTGCGGCCGGAGGTCGAGGGGCTGACCGCGACACCGCTGGAGCACGGCGAGGTCCTCCACGCCCCGGCACAGGGCGCGCTGGCCGTCGAGTGCCGCCGTGACGACGCCCCGACGCGGAAGGCGCTGGCGGAGGTCGACGACGCCCGCACCCGCACCGAGGTCGCCGCCGAACGCGAGATGCTGCGGCAGTTGCAGGGCGGGTGCACCGCCCCGATCGGGGCGCACGCCGAGATCCGGCGCGCCGCCACCGGCGACGACCGCCTCGTCCTCCTCGGGATGCTCGCCGACCCCTCCGGGTCGCGCCTGTACCGGGCGTCGCACGAGGTCGCGGCCGACGAGTCGACGATGCTCGGTCGCGCCATGGCCGCCACGCTCCTCGAATCCGGGGGTGAGCAGGTCCTCGCGGCGATGCGGGCGGCGGAGTCGGAGCAGCGGCGGTGAACCCGACGTCGCTGGCCGGTCGTCGTGTCCTGGTGCTGCGGGCGGCCGCGCAGGCCGAACCGCTGGCCGAGCGGATCGCCGCCCTCGGCGGGGTCCCCGTGCACGCCCCCGTACTGCGGATCGACCCCGGGGACGACGCGCAGCTGCGCGCCGCCGTGCGCGACGCCGCCCACGGGGGGTTCCGCCTGTTGGCGCTGACCTCCCCCAACGGGGTCGACGCCCTCGCCGAGGCCGTGACACGCGAACGCCTCGATGCCCGGGCGCTGGCCGGTGTCGGTGTCATCGCCTGCGTCGGGCCCGGGACCGCCGCCCGTCTGTGGGAGCGGCTGAGGGTCGTCGCCGACCTCGTCCCGCCGAAGGCGACCACCGCGGCGCTGGCCGAGGCGGTGCCCGAGGGCACCGGCCGGGCGTTGCTGCCCCGTGCCGACCTGGCGAATCCGGTCCTCACCGAGGTGCTCCAGGCCAAGGGGTACGAGCCGGTCGCGATCACCGCGTACCGCACCGGCCGCCCGGAGGCCCTCGACCCGGCGGTGCTGGACGACCTCGCCGCCGGGCGGATCGACGTGGTGCCGTTCGCGTCGTCGTCGACGGTGCGCAACTTCGCGGCGCTGGTCGCCGAGCGCCCCTGGCGGGGCGCGGTGGTCTCGATCGGTCCGGTCACGACCCGCACCTGTCGGGAACTCGGGATCGACGTCGACGTCGAGGCCGACCCGCACGACCTCGGTGGGCTGGTGGAGGCGATCACCGCCGCCGTGCGGGGCCGCTGAGCCGCGGTCGTCGCGCCTCGGGGCGGCGTCCGGGGTGGGCGGCGTCGCGGTTAGGCTGCCGGCGACCGGTCCCGGAGGATGTGTGGCCAACGAGGGCGGACGGTCCATCCCGGTGCTCACGACCGCGCTCGCGGTGCAGCGCCGGTACACCGCCGACGCCGCCGACCCGCTCGCCGCCGCGATCGGGTTCTTCGGCTTCCTGTCGCTGTTCCCGTTGATCATGCTCGCCGTCTCGGTCGCCGGCTTCGTCCTCGACGACCCCGACGACCAGGTCGCGGTCGCCGAGGCGATCACCGAGTCGATCCCCGGGTTCGCCGCCACCCTCCAGGACGACGGTGACGACACCGCGGTCGCCGAGCTGGTCAGCGGGGCGGTCGCCCAACGCGGAACGATCGGTGGGATCGGGCTCGTGCTGTTGCTGATCTCCGGCCTCCGCGTCGTCAGCGCCGCGATGGCCGCCTCCCGGGTGGTGTTCCGGGGCGAGCTCCTCACCGGCGTCGCCGCGAAGCTGCGCCAGCTCGTGGCGTTGATCGGGCTGGGTGCGGTGGCGCTGGCGGCCGCGGCAGCGTCCACGGTGGCCGGTGTCGGCGAGGCCTGGCTGACGACCGGTGTCGCGTGGATGGTGTCGTTGGCGGTGACGTTCACCCTGGACGCGGCGATGTTCCTCGGCGCGTACGTGCTGCTGGCCCCGACCGCGGCGCTCACGGTCCGTGAACGCCTCCCCGGTGCGGTGTTCGCCGCCGTCGGGTGGACGGCGCTGAAGGTCGCTGGGGCGACCTACGTCGCCCGGCAGGTCGAGGGCGCGAACGCGCTGTACGGCGCCCTGGGCGGGGTGATCGGGTTGTTGCTGCTGCTCTACCTCGCCGGACGGCTGTACCTCTACGGCGCCGAGCTCTCGGCGGTCCTCGTCGAGCGCCGCCTCCCCGGCTCCGGCGGCGCCGACCCGGCGGGCCCCGCGGACCCCGGCGACCGCGCCGACCTCGCC
>SLDB01000234.1 GCA_007125475.1 Nitriliruptoraceae bacterium
ACCCCTGCGCGGCGCGGCGGACGAACGCGACCCCGTCGGGGGTCACCGGCCACTGCTGCGCCTGGGCGGGATCGACCGCCGCCGCTCCGCCGACGTGGAGGCCGAGGCCGAGGAGCCCGAGGTCCCAGCCGACCCCGGCCGCTCCGGGCCCGAACTGCCCCCAGAACTCCGGATCGACGGGGGCTTCGTGAGCCACCTCGAGGGTGGTGCCGTTCGCGGCCGGCGACAGCGTCACCCGCAGCCACGACACCTGCCCCCCGAACTCCCACGTCGCCGCGAACGAGCCCGGCGGGTCGCACTCCTCGACCACCCCGGAGGCGTTGCCCTCGAGCTGGTAGCGACCGCCGACGCGGAGCTCACCGCTCACCGGGAGGAACCACCGCGGCAGCCGCTGCGGGTTGGTCACCGCGTCCCACAGGTCGTCCTGGTCGGTGGGGTAGGTGCGACGCGCCACCGTGATCCGGGTCGGGGCGTCGTCCCGGGAGCCGGTGCGCACCTCACGCGTCACCAGCTCGGCGGTCGCCAGGGGGTCGTCGATCATCGCCGCCTCCGTCGTCGCTGCGAGGACGTGGTGCGCAGACGGACCCCCGCACCACGCGGACTGAACATCAGTTATCACTTATACAGTGATGTATACCGCGGCCTCGCTACCCGAGCAAGCCCCCGTCCAGCACTCCCGGGCCGGCAGCCGGACGCCGCAACCCCGTCCAGCGACCCCCGGAACCCCCGCAGGCCCCGGACGCCGGGCGCCGGGTTGGCACACCCCCGGGCATTGTCCGTACAATTAGCGGCGACCTCGGTGCCCGGTGCCCGCCGACGATCCACCGGCACACCGCACCACCCGGCGACACCTCCCGAGCGAGGCGCCGGAACCCCGGACCACTCCCCCACGCCCCCGCACGACCCACGAAGGAGACCACGTGAGCGCTGACACGACGGTGTGCATCGACCCGCGCAGCCTGCTGCCCCGCCTCGACGACGTCGAGGTGATCGACGTCCGCACGCCGGGCGAGTTCGAGTCGGTCCACATCCCCACCGCCCGCAACCGGCCCCTCGACGAGCTCGACGACCACCACGACGAGATCGGCGAGCTGGTTCGCGACGGCCACGAGGTCGTCCTCGTCTGCCGGTCCGGGGCACGCGCCCACCAGGCGCAGGAACGGCTCGCGGCGGCGGGGCTGCCGAGGCTGCCGATCCTCGAGGGCGGGGTGCAGGCCTGGGAGTCCGAGGGCGGCGACGTCGTACGCGACGTCATCCGCTGGGACCTGGAACGGCAGGTCCGCCTCGTCGCCGGGCTGATCGTGACGCTCTCCATCCTGGCCAGCGTCGTCGCCCCCTCGGCCCGGTTCGTCGCCGGGTTCGTCGGGGTCGGGCTCGTCGTCGCCGCGGTGACCAACACGTGCACGATGGGGCTGCTGCTGGCGAAGCTGCCGTACAACCGGCCGCGCGGCTGACGCCCCACACACCTCCCACCCCGCGCACCCGGCGTGGCCGGCCCCCGGCCCCCGGCCCCCGGCCACGATGCACGGGCCACGGCCGCCAGCCGCGGTCACCGGAACACCCACCGAGGTCGCCCCGGCCGGTGCCGCTAGGTTGCCGTGCATGAGCCACGCGACCACTCGCCGCGGATGACCGCGACTCCACGCCGGTCACCGGCCGGCGCGCTGGCGTTGGGCAGCTCGGCGACGATCGTGTGCCTGCTGCCGGTGTTCCTCACCGGCGCGATGGCGTTCCAGCTCACCGAGTCGCTGGGGTTCGGCACCGTCGGCCTCGGAGCCGCCGTCGCACTCAACCGCGCCGCCGGCGCCGCCACCGCGCCGTTCCTGGGCGGGTTCGCCGACCGGCTCGGCGCCACCCGCTCGATTCGGATCGCCGCGACCGCCGCCGCCGTCGCCGCGCTGGGGATCGCGCTCACGGCGACAACCTGGCTGACCTACGTCGCCTGGCTGCTGCTCAGCGGCGCCGCCCACGCGCTGGTGGTCCCGGCCGCGAACCGGATGCTGTCGACCGTGGTCCCGCCGGGGCGGCTGGGAGCGGCGTTCGGGGTGAAGCAGTCCGCCCCACCGACCACCACGATGCTCGCCGGGCTGAGCGTGCCGGTGCTGGCGCTGACGCTCGGCTGGCGCTCGGCGTTCTACGCGACCGCCGTGCTGGCGGTGATCGTCGCCATCACCGCCCGTGAGGTCACCCCACGCACCGCCCGACCGGCGGCGAGCGGAGCGCCCCCCGCACCGCTGGAGGCCCGGCGCGCGCTGCTGTACCTCGCCGTCTCCCTCGGCCTCGCCGCCGCCGCGAGCTCGGCGACGACGACGTTCTACGTCGACGCGGCGGTCCCCGCCGGCACCACCCCGCAGACCGCCGGGACGCTGCTCGCCGTCGCGAGCCTCGCCGCGATCCTCACCCGGCTGGGCACCGGCGTGCTCAGCGACCACATGACCGGCGGCCACCTGAACATGAGCGCCGGGTTCGTCGCCGGCGGGTGCGTCGGCCTCGCCCTCCTCGGCAGCGACGACCCGACGCTGATGGCCGTCGGCGTGGTCGTCTCCCTCGTCGGCGTGTGGGGGTTCAACGGGGTGGTCTGGTACGCGCTGATGCGCAGGTACCCACAGTCACCGGGTCGGGTGACCGGCACGATCGCCCCCGGCATCCTCCTCGGGGGGACCATCGGCCCCCTCGTCCTCGGGGTCGTCGCCGACGGCGCCGGGTACCCGACGATGTGGTGGCTCACCGCCGCGATCGCCGTCGTCGCCGTCGCCGGGATCGTCGCCAGCGCCCGGGGCCTGCCCACCCCGGCCGACCTCACCGGCGAAGGACGGCGGTGACCCACGCGCCGTAGCCGCGGTGGTGGGTGCGCGGCGAGCACCGGCTCCGGACCCGAGCTCCGGTCGGGTCTCCGCCGCCGGGTGGTCGCGGCCAGGATCGTTGCCTCGTGCACAGGTACGGCGCCCGAACCGCCCACGGCTAGGGTCGTGGCCATGCCCCACGTCACCCTGCCGCCGTCACGCCACACCGTCGGATGAGCCCGCCCCCGGGCCGCTCGACCGGTGGGGCGATCGCGCTGGGTGCTAGCGCCGTCGTCGCCTGCCTGATGCCGGTGTTCCTCACCGGGGCGATGGCCGTGCAGCTCACCACCGCGCTGGGGTTCGGCACCGTCGGGCTCGGCATGGCCGTGTCGCTGAGCCGTGCCACCCCCGCGCTGATCTCACCGTTCCTGGGCCGCCTCGCCGACGACCTCGGGGCGACCCGGTCGATCCGGCTGGCGGCCGCCGTCGCCGTCGTCGCCTCCCTCGGCGTGGTGTTCACCGCTCGCAGCTGGGCCACGTTCGTGGTGTGGATCATGCTCAGCGGGTGCGCGAACCAGCTCGCCCAACCGGCGGCGAACCGTCTGCTGGCCAACGTCGTCCACTCCGGCCGGCTCGGGTTCGCGTTCGGGATCAAGCAGTCCGCGCCACCGGCGGCCTCGATGCTCGCCGGCCTCAGCGTCCCGCTGATCGCCCTCGCGTTCGGGTGGCGGTGGGCGTTCGGTGCCGCCGCGGTGCTCAGCGGGATCGTCGTGCTCTCCGCCCGTCCCGCCTCACCGCGACCTCCCCGACCGAAGGGCGCCGACCGCGGCCCACGCCCGAAGCTCGGCGACCGGCGGGTCCTGTTCGGCCTCGCGTTCGCGTTCGGGCTCGGAACCGCGGTGAGCGCCTCGACGACGACGTTCTACGTCGACTCGGCGGTCCCGATCGGTACCCCACCGCAGGTCGCCGGGTACCTGCTGGCGGCCGGAAGCCTCGGGGCGATCCTCACCCGGATCGTGACCGGGATCGCGTGCGACCGGATGCTCGGCGGTTACCTGCGGCTGTGCGCCCAGCTCATCGCCAGCGGGTGCGTGGGGCTGCTGCTGCTGGCGGTGAACACCCCCGTGGCGATGGGGTTCGGGGTGATCCTGGCCCTCGTCGGCGGGTGGGGGTTCAACGGCGTGTTCTGGTACGCGCTGGTGCGCGCCTACCCGAAGTCCCCCGGTGCGCTCACCGGGGCGATCGCCCCCGGCGGGCTGATCGGGGCGACGCTGGGGCCGTTGGGCTTCGCGGTCGTCGCCGACCGGATCGGGTACCCGGTGATGTGGGTCTCGGTGGCCGTCCTCGCCGCCGCGGCGGCCGCGGCGATCTGGGTCGTCGACAAGCACCTCCCCACCACCCAGGCGGCGGACGGGGAGTAGAGGCGCCGCGCACCCCGGCGGGGATAGGGTCACTCGACGACCGCTCCGGCGACCCGAGCGGCGCACCCCTGGAGGATCCCATGCCCGAGATCGAGCGTTACCCCGGACCCGCGACCGGCCGGACCAAGACGTCGGCGTACGGCGACCTGGTGTACACGGTGTGGGTCAGCCCCGACCCGGACGCCGACATCACCGAGCAGACCCGGCGCACCCTCGACGCGATCCAGGACAACCTGGTCGAGGCCGGCTCCGACAAGACCCGGCTCCTCTCGGTCACTGTCTACATCACCGACATGGCGAACAAGCCGGCGATGGACGTGGTGTGGAACGAGTGGATCGGCGGCGACACCGAGCACTGGCCGCAGCGCGCGTGCGTGCAGGTCGGCCTCGCCGCCGACACCCTCGTCGAGGTGGTCGCCGTCGGCGTCCGCGGCTGAGCTGCGCCGGGCCCGCCACGGCCGTGACGGTCACGGCACGAACGTGACCGTCACGTCGCCGAACCCCGCGAACTCGCCGGTGACGACGTCCCCCGCCGAGACCGGCACCGGCGTGGTGCAGGAGCCCGACAGCACGACGTCGCCCGGGTGGAGTCCCCGCCCGAAGCCGTGCAGGTGGGCGGCGAGCTCGACGACGGCGTGGGCCGGGTTCGCCGAGCCGCGGTTGGTGGCACCGACCTCCGCCACCTCGTCCCCGACACGCAGCGCCACCTCGATGCGGCGGATGTCGACGGCGTCGACCCGGTGCGGCGGGCCGCCGAGCACCATCGCCGCGAACATCGAGTTGTCGGCGATCAGGTCCGGGACCGGGTTCTTCGTCCCACCGACGAGGCGGGAGTCCACCACCTCGAACGCGGGGAGGACGAACGCGGTCGCCGCCAGCACGTCGGTGATCATCAGGTCGTCACCGGCGAGCGGCTCACCGATCACGAACGCGAGCTCCGCCTCGATCTTGGGCGCCACCATCGCGCCGACGGAGACCTCCCCACCGTCACGGACCACGTCGCGGTGCAGGATCTCGCCGTGCAACGGCGGGGTGCGCATCGCCACCTTGTACCCGCACAGCCGCTCGCCGTGGGCGCGACGCGACCCGATCACCGCGTGCTGCACCCGGTAGGCATCGCCGACCATGAGCGCGGCGGCCTCGCCGTCACCCGTCGGCGGGACCGGCTCCCCGGAGGCCAGCGCGTGACGCATCCGCTCGGCGATCGGCTGCAGCTGTCGGTCGAGATCCTCGGGCATCCTCGGCTCCCGTCGTCGGGTGTGTCGCGCGATCGGGGCGGGTTGCGCACCGTAGGTCGCGGCGCGGTCACCGTGCGGTCCGCCGTCGCGGGTCGGTCACCGCGCGCCCCCTGCCGCGGCTCGGTCACCGCGCGCCGCCTGCCGCGGCTCGGTCCCGCGCACCGACCCTACAGCGGCGGCGCGCCCCACCTGCCATGATGGCGGCGTCCCCGACCCCGGCCCGAGAGACGGCATGCCCACCACCTCCCCCATCGACATCGGTGTCGACGAGCTGCTGACCACCACCCGCGCGGTCCGCAAACGCCTCGACCTCGAACGCGACGTCAGCGACGAGCTCATCCACGACTGCCTCGAGATCGCGCTGCAGGCCCCGACGTCGTCGAACATGCAGGACTGGCACTTCATCGTCGTGCGCGACCCCGAGGTCCGCGGCGAGATCGCCGCGCTGTACCGGCAGGCCTACGAGCGCTACCGCGCCAGCCCCACCTACGACGAGCGCCTCCGCGACCCGGACAAGGGCGAGACCCACCAGCGGGTCGCCAGCTCCTCGGAGCACCTCGCCGCGCACATGCACGAGGTCCCGGTGCTGTTGATCCCCTGCGTCAAGCGCCGGGTGCAGCCGGGTGGCCGGCAGCTCGGCGTCGCCAGCCTGTACGGCTCGATCATCCCGGCGACGTGGAGCTTCATGCTCGCCGCCCGTTCCCGGGGGCTGGGCACGGCGTGGACGACGCTGCACCTGCGACACGAAGAGGAGGCGGCCTCGATCCTCGGCATCCCCTACGAGGAGGTCACCCAGGTCGCGCTGATCCCCGTCGCCCACTACACCGGTGAGGGGTTCGGCACCGCCCCACGGACCCCGCTGGCCGAGGTCACCTCGCTGGACCGCTACGGACAGGCCCCACCATGGTGACGACGCTCGGGATCTGTGCCCCCGGGGCGATGGGCTCGGCGATCGGGGCGTGCGCCGTCGCAACCGGCCACCGCGTCGTGTGGGCCTCGCAGGGCCGCAGCCGGGACACCGTCGCCCGTGCCGAGGAAGACGGGCTCACCGACGTCGGCGACCTCGGCGCGTTGCTCGAGACCAGTGACGTCGTGCTCTCGGTGTGCCCGCCGCACGCCGCCGTCGACGTCGCCGCCGAGATCGCCGCGCACGGTTACGCCGGCACGGTGATCGACGCGAACGCGATCTCGCCGGCGACGATGGGCCGGGTCCAGCGCACCCTCGCCTCCGGTGGCGCGACGGTGGTCGACGCCTCCATCGTCGGCCCGCCACCACGCGGCGAGGATCGCACCCGCCTCTTCCTGGCCGGTGCCGGCGCCGAGCGGTTCGCCGCGCTGTTCGCCGACGCCCCGCTGCACATCGTCGACCTGCACGCCGCCCCCCCGGCCGCCTCCGCGTTGAAGATGGCGTACGCGGCGTGGTCGAAGGGGAGCGCCGGGCTGCTGTTCGCGGTCCGGGCGTACGCCTCCCACGCCGGCGTCGAGGACGCCCTCCTCGACGAGTGGGAGCGTTCGCAACCCGACCTCGCCGAACGCAGCGACCGGCAGGCCGCCGACGCCGGACCGAAGGCGTGGCGGTGGGTCGCCGAGATGGAGGAGATCGCCGCCACCCTCGACGACGCCTCGTTGCCGGACGGTTTCCACCACGCCGCCGCCGAGGTGTTCCACCGACTCCGTGGGCACCGGGGAGGGCCACCGCCGGCGATCGAGGACGTGGTCGCCGACCTCCTCGACCCACCCACCGACGACTGACCGCGGGCGACACCGCGAGCCCGGGTCCGGCGCGGTCGCGGTGTCTGGTGCCGCGCAGCCGACGGCCACTAGCCTCGGCCCGGCGTCGACGTGAGGAGCCTGCCGTGGCCGAGGGTGTGCTCGCCGTCGTCGACGAGTGGGGGCCCGACACCGTCGCGATCGGCGTCACCGACGCCGACGCCACCCTCGACACCCACGGACCGTGTGCTCAGGTCCTGGCGCTGGCATCGGTGACCAAGCCGCTCACCGCCTACGCGACGCTGATCGCGGTGCAGGACGGGGCGCTGCACCTCGACGAGCCCGTCGACGACCCCCACCTCGACGACGCGGTGACGGTCCGGCACCTGCTGGCCCACGCCTCGGGGCTGCCGTTCGAGGACGACGCCCCCGTCCAGGCCCCCGAGCGCCGCCGGGTGTACTCCAACTGGGGGTTCGAGCTCCTCGGTGCCCTCGTCGCCGAACGCGTCGGCTCGCCGTTCGCCGAGCACCTCGAGGTCGAGGTCCTCGCCCCCCTGGGGATGGGCGACACCTCGCTGGACGGCTCACCGGCCGC
>SLDB01000080.1 GCA_007125475.1 Nitriliruptoraceae bacterium
CGGTTGCTGGGCGCCCTCGGTGCCGACACCACCCGGCACGCCACGCAGCCACCCGACACCGGGCTGCGGGTGGCAGTGTCGTGGAAGGCGGCGTCCCCCGGCGTGGTGGTCGCCGGGGTGTGGCGGGAGGCGGCGATCGAGGCCGGTCGGCTGTTGAACCACGCCGGCCACCAGGTCGAGCACCGTGACCCGCCGTACGACCGCGGCGTGACGCGGGGAGCCGTCGCCCGGTGGACGCAGGGGGTCGCCGAGGACGTCGCCGCGCTGGGGCTCGACCCGGAGGCGTTGCAACCGCGGACCCGGGCGCACGTCGCCGCGGGCGAACGGCTCGGTCGGCTCTCACCGGTCGACGACGAGGCCACCGCGGCCTGGCGGGGACGACTCGACGCGGTGTTCACCGACGTCGACGTCGTCGTGACCCCGGCGTTCGCCCGGATGCAGCCGGCGGCGCACGCCTGGCACACCCGTCCGTGGGCGGCGAACATCGCGACCGAGCTGTCGTCGTACCCGTTCTTCGCGGCGTGGGGCCTGGCGGACGTGCCCTCGCTCACCCTGCCGCTGTGGCACGACGCGGGTCGCCCGCTCAGCGTCCAACTCGCCGTCCCCGCCGGCGACGAAGCACGCCTGTTCGCCGTCGCCGCGGCGCTCGAGCGCATGGTCCCCCGGGCGCGTCACGCCCCCGGGTGGGGGATCACGACGGCGTAGGGCGGTCGGCCTCGGCGGCGTCGTCGCCGGTGGTGACCGTGTCCTCGACCCGGACCCTGGTGCGTCGACGGGCCCACCGACTGCCGGGCTGACCGCGGCCACGTCGTCGCACCGCCCGCAGGTGGGTGTCCTCGGGGAAGCGCACCTTGACGGTGTCGGGGTCGACACCGGGTCCGCCGATCGGTTCGGGGCCTGCGAGGGCGCCCTGGCGGGCGTACTCGTGGCGCAGCCGAAGCTCGTTGCCGACGGCGGCCACGACCGCGGTGACCGGTACGGCGAGGAACGCACCGACGATCCCGACGAGGATCGCCCCCATCGTCAGCACCGCGAGGATCACCACCGGGTGCAGCGCGACCGCTCGGCGCATGATCGTCGGCTGGAGGATGTTGGACTCGACCTGCTGGACGGCGAGGACGATCCCGGCGACGATCAACGCCGTCGTCGGACCCTGGCTCGCCAACGCCACCAGCACGGCCAGCAGACCGGTGATGAACGCCCCGATCACCGGGATGAATCCCCCGAAGAACACCAGCACCGCCAACGGCAGCACCAGTGGCACGTCGACGATGAGCAGGCCGATCCCGATCCCGACCGCATCGATGAGCGCGACCAGGGCGGTGCCCCGAACGAACCCCGACAGCGCCACCCAGCCCCGGGCACCGGCGGCACGGAACGTGTCGCGGTGCGCCTCCGGGGTACGGGAGATGAACCACCGCACGATCTGGTCGCCGTCCTTGACGAAGAAGAACAGCAGGATCACCGCGAGGATCAGCGCGGTGAGTCCCTGCCCGAGCGCGATCGCGAACGCCCCGACCGAGATCGCGATCTCGCCGACGGAGTCCTCGAGGGTCTGCATCCCCTGGTCGATGAGGTCCTCGACCTGGGCGCGGTCGTACCCGATCGGGCCGGTCTCGAGCCACTCGAGGACCGAGTCGACGCCCTGCACCACCGTGGTCTGCAGCTCCTGCAACTGGGAGATGAACGCCGGGGTGAGCAGCGCGATCACCCCGACGAACGAACCGATCCCGCCGATCACCACCAGCGAGGCCGCCGCGAGGCGTGGCATGCCGCGCCGTTCCAGCCGGCGGGCCGGGGGCACGGCCAGGGTCGCCAGGATCAGGGCGATGATAACCGGCAGGGAGACCAGGTAGAGGCGGGTCGCGGCGTACAACGCCACACCGAGCCCGGCGAGGAGGACGAGGACGCGCCAGGTGTACTGCGTGATGGTGTCCAGCCACGCCGGAACGGGGCGTTCGGTGCGCCGGTCGGCGCCGTCGTCTGTCACCTCTGGGGCCCTTCGTCAACGCGCCCGTCACGCGGCGCTGAGCGCCGATGCTAGGCGAGGGCCGACGCCGGTAGGCCGCGCCGCCGTACGTGTCGCGCGGGCGTCGTCGTGGTGTCCGCCCATGAGGTACAGGTGAGCGCCGAGCGCGCTGCTTGCCATGGGCGAACGGTCGGCCAGGGTGTGGACAACCTGTGGTCGAGTCGTGGAGGATCTGGGGGTTGCGTGGGGGCGAATCTGTGGAAACACTAGATGTTGTGCTTGCAGCGGATTGCGAACCCCTATGGCTTGTGCATCCTCGGCCGTAGTCGTGTCGCAGATGCTTGCGTACCGTCGGTGATGCGGGTTGAGTCACCGGCCGGATGACACGCAGGTAATTCCCGGCGTGGAACCGCACCGACGAACGCAGGCCCGTCAGCACCCGGCCGCCGGAGCACCACTCCACCGGCCGCACGCGGGGCCGCACGACGAGGAGTCACACCCCCATGGCCGACACCACCCGAGCCGACGACCCCGCCCGCGCCCACGACGGGGCTGTCCGCGTCACCGACGTCGACACGGGCACCGGCCTGACGTTCTCGCGGTACTTCACGCGCGACGGCGTGCATCCCTACGACGAGCTCGAGTGGGAGCTGCGCGACGCGGTGCTCAAGAACTGGCGGGACGGCACGGTGTCGTTCGAGCAGCGCGGCGTGGAGTTCCCCTCCAGCTGGTCGGTGATGGCGACCCAGATCGTCTCCCAGAAGTACTTCCGCGGCACGCTGGGCACCCCGGAGCGTGAGCACTCGGTCAAGCAGATGATCGACCGGGTCGCCGACACCATCACCGCCTGGGGGATCGACGGTGGCTACTTCGCCGACGAGGGTTCCGCCGAGGTGTTCAACGCCGAGCTCAAGCACCTGCTGGTGAACCAGAAGGCGGCGTTCAACTCCCCGGTGTGGTTCAACGTCGGCGTCGAGGAGACCCCGCAGTGCTCGGCGTGCTTCATCCTCGCCGTCGAGGACACGATGGCGTCGATCCTCAACTGGTACGTCGAGGAGGGCACGATCTTCAAGGGCGGCTCGGGGGCCGGGATCAACCTCTCCTCGATCCGTTCGTCCAAGGAGCAGCTCAAGGGGGGCGGGGAGGCCTCCGGTCCGGTGTCGTTCATGCGCGGCGCCGACGCCTCGGCCGGCACGATCAAGTCCGGGGGCAAGACCCGCCGGGCAGCCAAGATGGTGATCCTCAACGTCGACCACCCCGACATCGAGGAGTTCGTCTGGACCAAGGCGCGCGAGGAGAAGAAGGTCCGGGTGCTGCGCGAGGCCGGCTTCGACATGGATCTCGACGGCGAGGACTACGCCTCGATCCAGTACCAGAACGCGAACAACTCGGTGCGGGTCACCGACGAGTTCATGCGCGCCTACGAACAGGGCACCACCTACCCGGTGCGTGCGGTGACCACCGGCGAGGTCATCGAGGAGAAGGACGCCCGCCAGGTGATGCGCCAGATCTCCGAGGCCGCCTGGGAGTGCGCCGACCCCGGGGTGCAGTACGACACGGTGATCAACGACTGGCACACCTCGCCGGAGTCGGGGCGGATCAACGGCTCCAACCCGTGCTTCCCCGCGGACGCGCTGGTGCACACCGACAAGGGATTGCTCCGCTTCGACGAGCTGATCGACCGGGTCAACCACGGTGAGGCCTTCGGCGTCTACACCCACGACGCCACGAACCCGGACGAGCCGTCGGAGCGCGTCGAGGTGACGACGCCCGAGGCGTTCATGCTCACCGGCACCAACGAGATCGTGCGCTTGAGCTTCTCCAACGGCATGCAGCTCCGCTGCACACCCGGTCACCGGATCTGGACGACGAACCGTGGGTACGTCGAGGCGGAGGAGCTCACCGACCAGGACCAGGTCAAGATCCTCAACCTGCCGGCTCCGGCGATCCACGCGGAGTGGGCGCTGCCCGTCGCCAGCGACGTCGAGCACTACCGCCAGAAGGGCGACCACGCGGCCGTCATCCGGTTGCCGGAGAAGTGGACCGACGACTTCGCGCACTACCTCGGTTGGCTCGTCGGTGACGGGAGCATCTCCGGCGACGTGGTGTCGGCGATCTACGGCACCGCCGAGGAGCAGGAGCACGTCCTGCCACGCCACCGGCAGCTCGTGACGGACATCAACGACGGGCGGGCCCCGACCCCCTCGGAGCAGCCCAACGGCACGGTGCAACTGCGTCAGAGCCGCCGTGCGGTCCGGGGCTTCCTCGAGGCGCTCGGTCTCAGCGACGCGAACGCTGCCGCCAAGCGGCTGCCGTGGAGCGTCCGCCAGGCACCTCCCGAAGCGCTCGGCTCGTTCCTGCAGGGGCTGTTCGACGCGGATGGCTGCGTGTCGAACACGGAGAAGGGGCGCTACGTCGGTCTGGGTTCGCGCTCGCTCGAGCTGGTCCGCGACGTGCAGGTGATGCTGAGCACCTTCGGTATCCACTCGCGGATCTACACGATCGAGCACGGGACGGCTTCGACCTTCGCCTACACCCGCAAGGACGGTTCCGAGGCTGCCTACGAGGGAGCTTCGACGGGGTACGACCTGCGCATCTCCGGGAGGTCCCTGGAGGCATTCGCCACCTACGTGGGCTTCTCTCTGCCGTCGAAGGCGGACGCGCTTGGCCGCGTGCTCGGTGAGCACGTGCGCTACCACACCGACGAGACGGCTCGGTTGGTGGAGCGAGCCTCCGAGGGGTTCGAGCAGACCTACAACCTCTCTGAGCCCCGCAACCACAGCTACGTCGTCGGCGGCATCGTCGTCCGCAACTGCTCGGAGTACATGCACCTGGACAACTCGGCGTGCAACCTCGCCTCGCTGAACCTCAAGAAGTTCTACGACTACGACGCCGGCCGGTTCGACGTCGAGGCGTACAAGCGCGCGATCGAGGTGGTGTTCACCGCCCAGGAGATCATCGTCGGATACTCGTCGTACCCGACCGAGGCGATCGCGAAGAACGCCAACGACTTCCGTGAGCTCGGGCTGGGCTACGCCAACCTCGGCGGGCTGCTGATGTCGATCGGGCTGCCCTACGACTCCGACGAGGGTCGTGCCTGGGCCGGGGCCCTCACCGCCCTGATGACCGGGCACGCCTACCGCACCTCGGCGCAGCTGGCCCGCGTCAAGGGCCCGCACGCCGGGTACGCCAAGAACGCCACCCCGATGCTGCGGGTGATCGGCAAGCACCGGGCCGCCGTCGACGACATCGACCCGCGCCCGGTCGCCGACGACCTCCTCGGCGCCGCCCGCACCGCCTGGGACGAGGCCCTCGAGCTCGGCCGTGAGCACGGCTACCGCAACGCGCAGGCCAGCGTGCTCGCCCCCACCGGGACCATCGGGCTGATGATGGACTGCGACACCACCGGGATCGAACCGGACCTCGGGCTGATCAAGACCAAGAAGATGGTCGGGGGCGGCTCGCTGACGATCGTGAACCAGACGGTGCCCCAGGCGCTGGCACACCTCGGCTACGAACCCGAGCAGGTCGAGGCGATCATCGCCTACATCGACGAGAACAAGACGATCCACGGCGCCCCGGCGCTCAAGCGCGAGCACGTCAAGGTGTTCCAGTGCGCGATGGGTGACGACGCCATCCACTACATGGGTCACGTCAAGATGATGGCCGCCGCGCAGCCGTTCATCTCCGGGGCGATCTCCAAGACGGTGAACCTCCCGGAGGAGGCGACGGTCGCCGACGTCGAGCAGCTCCACCTCGACGCCTGGAAGCTGGGGGTGAAGGCGATCGCGATCTACCGCGACAACTGCAAGGTCGCCCAGCCGCTGAGCGTCACCAAGAAGGCCGTCGCCGGGGCCGACGACGCCGCGACCGCCTCGCCGGTGCCGATGCGGCGCAAGCTCCCCAAGACGCGGCCGTCGCAGACGATCTCGTTCCAGGTCGGTGAGGCCAAGGGCTACATCACCGCCGGCGAGTACCCCGGCGACGGGATCGGCGAGGTCTTCGTGAAGCTCGGCAAGCAGGGCTCGACGCTCTCCGGGCTGCTGGACGCGTTCGCGATCAGCGTCTCGATCGGGCTGCAGTACGGCGTGCCGCTCGAGAGCTACGTGTCGAAGTTCATGAACATGCGCTTCGAGCCGGCCGGGATGACCGACGACCCCGAGATCCGCTTCTCCACCTCGATCGTGGACTTCCTGGCCCGCAAGCTCGCGCTGGAGTACCTCCCGGCCGAACAGCGCGAGGTGCTGGGGATCTACTCGCTCGAGGAGCGCACCCGGATGCTCGACCAGGGCTACGGCGACGGCGACACCGAGGTGCCGGCGGCACCCAGCGCCGAGTCGGTGGCGAACTCCGAACCGCTCCCGCAGTTCGAGGGTTCGAGCATGCCCGTCGACCACGACGCGCCGATGTGCTTCGAGTGCGGGATCAAGATGATCCGCTCCGGCGCCTGCCACGTCTGCGAGTCGTGCGGGACCACCAGCGGGTGCTCGTGATCTTGGCAAGAGGATGCATTGTCAGGTGAAGGAGATCACGGAGGGGCCCTTCGGGGCCCCTCCGCCCGCGTGTCAGCCAACGGCGGTGGCGGTGACGGGGCGCATCGCGGGCCGGGAGCCACGGCCGGGGGAGTAGGGTGCCCGACCGGTCCCGCTCGCCGGCCCAGGAGTCGCCCGTGACGACCGACGACACCGTCCAGCACGCGGATGAGCGCTCCAGCGGTTTCGACCGACGCGGGGTGCTGCTGGTCAGCGGCGCCCACTTCGCCCACGACATCTACCCGGCGTTCCTGGGCGTGCTGCTGCCGCTGCTGATCGAGGAGCTCGGGATCTCGCTGACGGTGGCTGGCGTGCTGGCCTCGGCGATCCGGGTGACCACCAGCCTGCAGCCGGTGCTCGGCCACCTCGCCGACCGCACCGACACCCGGTACTGGGTGATCCTCACCCCGGCGACCACCGCGTTGTGCATGAGCCTGCTCGGCGTCTCGCCGAACTCGGTGGTGGCGGCGCTGCTGCTGCTCACCGCAGGGCTCAGCCACGCCGCGTTCCACCCCGCCGGGGGCGCGGTGGCCACCCGTGCGGCCGGTGAGCAGTGGGGCAAGGGCAGCGCGTGGTTCATGACCGGCGGTGAGGTTGGCCGGGTGGTCGGTCCGCTGCTGATCAGCGGGGTCGTCGCGATCGGTGGGCTGCGACTCAGTCCGGTGGCGGTGATCCCCGGGATCCTCGCCTCGCTGTTCCTGTGGCGTCGTCTGCGGCGGGCGACGTTCCTGGAGGTGTCCTCACGCCCTCCCGCGCACATCCTCACCGCACTGCGTGACGGGCGGCGTGCGTTGCTGCTGCTCTCCGGCGTGGTCGCGCTGCGTGCCTTCGCGAACATCGCGATCGTGATCTACTACCCGACGTTCGCGGTCGAGGGTGGCTACCCGTTGTGGATCGGCGCGCTCGCCCTGGCGATCTACGAGGTCGGCGCGGTGGCCGGGACGCTTGCCGGTGGGGCGGTCTCCGACCAGCGCGGTGGCGTACCCACGATGATCGTCGGGCTGCTGCTGTCGATCCCCCCGATGGTCGGCGCCGTCGTGCTGGGACCGACCTGGCTCGGGCTGAGCCTGCTGCTGCTGGCCGGGTTCTTCTGGCTCAGCGGATCCC
>SLDB01000229.1 GCA_007125475.1 Nitriliruptoraceae bacterium
GTGCCGCCGGCGGATCGCGCGGTGCGGTAGGCCTCCCACAGCGGGTCGGCGAGGACCTCGACCCGCCAGCCGTCGAGGCCGGCGAGTCGGCAGAGCTCGGCGCCGTCCCGGGGGTCACCGTCGACCACGGCCCACAGCGGCTGGGCGGGGCAGAGCACGCCGGCGTCGATCCCGACCCGCTCGGCGACCTCGGCGCGTCGGGTGCGCAGGGCGTCGAACACCGCCCGGTCGTCGGGTTCCCGGCGCCGCCCGTTGGTCCGTTCCTCGGGCTCGGCCGCCGCACCGCGGCGCACCGCCTGCAGGAGGGCGTCGGCGAACTCGCGGAGGAGCCCCCGGCGACGGGGGGAGCGGCGCACCAACTCGTCGACGCTCGCCGGCGGGGTCACGGCGATGTCCCGCAGCACGTCGTCGTGCAGCAGGCGGTTGGGGGCGATGTCGTGGGTGCGTGCCAGCGCCTCCCGCTCCTCCCACACCGCGCGGAGCACGGCGCGTTCGGCGCCGCCGAGCTTCCCGGCCCCCTTCACCCGGGTCCAGGCGCGGCCGGGCTCGGTCGCTCGGGTCACGACGCGGGCCAGCTCCTGGTCGTACCACTCGCGACGGCCGCTGGACTCCAGGCGCCGGGCGAGCTCAGCCCACAGCGCCGGGAGGTGGACGACGTCGCCGGCGGCGTAGGCGATCATCTCCCCGGTCAGCGGCCGGGCCTCCCAGTCGGCGCGTTGCAGGCGGTTCTTGTCGGCGTCGAGCGCCACCCCCGTGACGTCGTCGAGGAGGGTGGCCAGCCCGGTCGGCAACCCGAGCAGGGCGGCGGCGATCGCGGTGTCGGCGAACCGCGACGGCTGCACGCCCTTCGCCGCCAGGGGTTCGAGGTCGTTCTCCACGGCGTGGAACACCGCCGTCCGCTCCCCGCCGAGGAAGGCGTCCAGCGGCGCGAGGACGTCCAGGCGGACACCGTCGAGGAGGACGCACCGTCCGGCGACCCCGACCTGGACCAGGGCGGCCCGGCGGTGGTAGCGGTCGGC
This sequence comes from Nitriliruptoraceae bacterium, assembly GCA_007125475.1. Lineage (GTDB taxonomy): Bacteria > Actinomycetota > Nitriliruptoria > Nitriliruptorales > Nitriliruptoraceae > SLDB01. The sequence goes on from SLDB01000229.1 coordinate 1,020, forward strand.
GTCGGCCCGCTCGACGTCGACGCCGACGACCGGCCCGTCGACCTCGCCGAGGGCCGCCGCGACGCCCCCGGCGTCGTCGACGAGGCGGACCTGCGGTGCCTGCGGTGCCTGCGGTGCGTCTGACGCCATAAGGTGATCCCCGTGGATGAACACCGTGAGGCTACCCACCACCGCGGGTGGCCATCAGGAGGTCGCGTGCCCCCCACGCTGCTGTGTGTCCACCCCCACCCCGACGACGAGTCGATCGCGTGCGGGGGGGTGCTGGCGCGTGCGGCCGCGGCCGGGGCCCGCACGGTGGTCGTGACCTGCACCGGTGGTGAGGAGGGGGAGAACCTCGCCGGGATCGACCTGGGTGGCGAGTCGCTCGCCGAGCACCGCCGTCGTGAGCTCGCCGACGCCCTCGACGTGCTGGGGGTCGAGGGCCGCTACCGGCTCGGGTACCGCGACAGCGGGATGGCCGGGGAGGCGGCGAACGACCACCCCGCGTCGTTCCACCGGGCCGACCTCGACGAGGCCGCGGGTGCGCTCGCGGTGATCGTGCGCCGCGAACGCCCCGACGTCGTCGTCAGCGACGATGCGCAGGGCACCTACGGCCACCCGGACCACGTCAAGGCCCACCACGTCACCGCACGGGCGGTCGCCCTGGCCGCCGATCCGCACGCCGACCTCGCCGCGGCGCCGTTCGCGGTGCCCAAGCGCTACGTCCACACCCTCTCGCGGTCACGGGCCCGGCAGGTGCACCGGGCGTTGCTGGCCGCCGGGCTGGCCTCGCCGTTCGGGGACGGCGCCGAGCCCGCGTTCGGCACCGACGACGCGGCGGTCGGCACCCGCGTCGACGTCCGGCCGTGGCTTGGGCGCAAGCGCGCCGCGATGGCGGCCCACGCCAGCCAGATCGGTCCGGACTCGTTCTTCCTCAACACCCCGCAGGAGGTGTTCGCGACCCTGTTCGGCACCGAGGAGTTCGTCCGGCAGGGGGTGTCGCCGACCGACGACGCCGAGGACGACCTCTTCGACGGGGTCACCGCCGTCCGCTGAGGCCACCGGCAGGCGCTCCCGCGAGGCCGCGGCCCCGCGTCCTGGCTCCCGGGTCCTGGCTCCCGGGTCGGGGAGGAGCGTGGATAGGGTGGCGCCCTCCGCCGGCGACGTCGGCGGCCCGCGACGAGGTCAGGAGCGCAAGGTGTCGACCACCCCGCCATCGATCGACGAGGCGGCGTTCCGCGCGGCGTTGGGGAGCTTCGCGACGGGCGTCGGGGTGATGACCACCGAGGTCGATGGGGTGTGGCACGGGATGACGGCGAACGCGGTGTCGTCGGTCTCCCTCGAACCGCCGCTCGTGCTGGTCTGCGTCGCCCGGTCGGCGGCGATGGCCGGGCACGTCGTCGCCGGCGGGGTGTTCGCGCTCAGCTTCCTCGCCGCCTCGCAGAGCGGGTACTCGAACCGGTTCGCCGACTCGTCGACGACCAGCGAGGAGAAGTTCGCCGGCGTCGCCGCCCGCCCCGAGGTCACCGGGGCGCCGGTCCTCGACGGCGCCGTCGGGTGGGTGGACTGCCGGGTGTGGTCCGTCGCCGACGGCGGTGACCACATCATCGCGATCGGTGAGGTCGTCGCCGCCGGTGCACGACCCCAGGCGGCACCCCTGGTGTACTTCCGCGGTGCGTACGGCGGATTCGGCACCGCGTCCTGACGGTCGCGGGCACGGAGGACGGGTGATGCGTCGGTGGCGTGGCGTCGGACGCCTCGCCACGGCTGTGGCGGTGACCGCGGTGGTGACGGGTGTCCTCGCCGGGTGCACCGACACCGGCCCGGAGGAGCCGCCCACCGGAGGCGGGGAGCCTCCCGCCGGCGAGGACGACGAGGCTCCGTCCCCACCGGCCGAGCTCGGGGTGGTCCTGCCGCCCCGCGACGAGATCGACGCGGCGCTGGTCGACGAGCTCGCCGAGCACCTCTCCGCGTTCGATCGCGGTGGGCCGCTCGAGATCCGTGGGGTCCGCGTCGAGGTCCCCGAGTCCGGGGAGTTCATCGACGACGTGGTGAACTACCTCGCTGAGCAGGGCTCGCAGATCGTGTGCGTGATCGGCCCGCAGGCCGCCGCCAGCGCGGAACGCGCCGCCGAGGTGCACCGCGGCGCCCGGTTCTGTGCGGCTCCGGCAGACGACCGGCCCGACAGCACGGCGCTGCGACTTCAGGTCCGTGCCGCCGAGCTCGGGCACGTCGTCGGTCTCGCCGCCCGGCGCCACGCCGACGTCGGTCCCGTCGCGGTCCTCACCGGCGGGGGTGACGTCGACGGTGGCGCGTTCTCCGCCGGGCTCGAGGCCGGGTTGGCCGGCGTCGACGTGGTCACGTCCTCCGCGTCGGCACCGTTCGAGGAGCGGGTCCGCGACGTCCTCGCCGACGAGCCGACGGTGGTGATCGTCGACGGTGCCGCCGAGGCGTCCGCGGTCGTCGACCTCGTCGGTGACGCCGCCCTGTTGGTCGGCCCCGATGCGGTCCTCGCCGACGCCGACGATGACGTCCGCCTGTTGACGTGGCGGGTGCGCTGGGAGGAGGTCCTGGCGATGGCGATGCCGTCGCTCCTCGGCGAGGGACCGGGACCGGTGAGCTTCGGTGCCGCCGAGTCGGTGTTCGCGGTGATGTTCGGGGGCGCGGCCGGTGATCGGCTCGCCGACGACGTCGCCGAGGCGTTCGACGCCTTCGCCGACGGCACCCGTGACCCTCACGCCACGCCACCGGGTAAACGGTGGGAGCCGCCCGAAGACGACGAGGATGGCGGCGCCGCAGCAGACGACGACGAGTGACGCCCTACGATGGTCGGTGCCCCACGTCCGGTGGGGGCGGGCGTCGGCCCGCTGCACCCCGCGCTTCCATGAGGATCGCCGTGCGCCGCGCCAAGATCGTCGCCACCCTCGGCCCCGCGCTCGACGACCCGGCCCGGTTGCGGGCGGCGCTCGCGGCCGGGATCGACGTCGTCCGGCTGAACTTCTCGCACGGCACCAAGGAGGAGCACCGACGTCGCCTCGAGGTGGTCCGTGGGATCGCCGACGAGCTGGGCCAGCCGGTGTCGTGCCTGGGGGACCTGCAGGGGCCCAAGATCCGCCTCGGCGTCCTCCCCGAGGGCGGGGTCACCCTGGCCGACGGCGGGCAGGTCACGCTGCACGCCGGCGTCGACGAGCTCTCCAGCTACGGGGACGGCGGGGTGCCGCAGCTGCCGGTGGTGTACGAGCACCTGGCCAAGGACCTCGAGCCCGGGGCCCTGGTCCTCATCGACGACGGCTTGCTGCGCTTCGTGGTGTCGGGGATCGACGGCGACCGCGTCCACGCGCGGGTCGTCGCCGGCGGGGTGGCGACGTCACGCAAGGGCGTGAACATGCCCGGCGTCGAGGTGTCGGCGCAGAGCCTCACCGACAAGGACCGCCGCGACGTCGAGACGATGGTCGAGATCGGGGTGGACTGGATCGCGTTGTCGTTCGTCCGCCGGCCCCAGGACGTCGTCGGGGTGCGCTCGATGGTGCACGCCTTCGGCGGCGAGCAGCCGATCATCTCCAAGCTCGAACGCCCCGAGGCGGTCGACAACCTCGAATCGATCACCCGGGTCTCGGACGCGGTGATGGTCGCCCGCGGCGACCTCGGGGTCGAGATCGGCCCCGAGCGGGTGCCGGCGATCCAGAAGGAGATGATCGACCTCGCGAACCGCTACGCCAAGCCGGTGATCACCGCCACCGAGATGCTCGACTCCATGGTGCGCAACTCGCGGCCGACGCGTGCGGAGGCCTCCGACGTCGCGAACGCCATCTTCGACGGCACCGACGCGGTGATGCTCTCCGCCGAGACCGCCTCGGGCCGGTACCCGGTCGAGGCGGTGCGCACCATGGCCCGGATCATCGAGGTCGCCGAGTCCGCCCCGGGGCGGGTGCAGCCGCTGGCCCCCGACACCCGCAACTCCACCGGGGCGGTCGTCGCGAAGGCCTCGGTGCAGGTCGCCGACGACGTCGACGCCCGGGCGATCCTGGTGTTCAGCTTCTCGGGGAGGTCGATCCAGCTGGTGTCGAAGTTCCGGCCCAAGCAGCCGGTGATCGGGTTCACCAGCGAGCTCGCCACGCTGCAGCGCCTCCCACTGATGTGGGGGGTGGCCGGGATGCAGGTCGCCGAGAAGGACCAGTCCAACGCCCTGATCGCCGCCGCCGACGTGGTGTGCATGCAGGAGGGGTACGGCCAGCGCGGCGACGTGGTGGTGATCGTCTCGGGGATCCCCGGCGGTCACGGCGGCACGAACCGCGTGATGGTCCACCGCCTCGGTGAGGTGCCGACGTAGTCGGCGCCCTCAGGCCGGCGACCGGCGCCCTCAGGCCAGCACCCGGCGCAGCCCGGCGTCGTCGAGGGCCAGCAGCTGGGAGCGGATCGACGCCGGCGTGAACGGGATGTGGCGCAGCCGCACCCCCACCGCGTCGTCGATGGCGTTCGCGACCGCGGCCGGGACCGCAGGGGTGGCGACCTCACCGGCGCCCAGCGGCGGCGAGCCGGGGCGGTCCAGGAGCACGACCTCGATCGCGGGGACGTCGCGGAACCCGATCACCGGGTAGGTGCTCCACGACAGGCTCGACACGCCGCGGCCGTCGGCGGCGACCTGTTCGACCAGCGTGCGGCTCACCCCCTGCACCAGGCCGCCCTCGAGCTGCTGTCGCAGCCCCTCGGTGTTCACCACCGTCCCGGCGTCGGCGGCGAGGACCAGCCGGTCGACCCGGACGAGGTCGGTGTCGAGGTCGACGGTGACGTCGGCGACGACGGCGACGTAGGCGGCGACGTCGTGGTAGCGCATCAGGCACACGCCCTGGCCGCGTCCGCTGGGGCCGACGTGCGCACGCCAGTCGGCGGCTCGGGTGGCGGTGTCCAGGACGGCGCGGGCCCGCTCGTCGGCGAGGTGGCGGTGCCGGAACGCGACGGGGTCGGCGCCGGCCGCCTCGGCGAGCTCGTCGAGGAACGACTCGGCGGCGAAGACGTTCGCGAACGCCCCCAGCGACCGCAGCGACCCGGTGCGCAGCGGGCCGTCGACGTGGTCGGCGACGGTCGCCACCGCCGGCAGGTCGTACAACGTCGGGGTGATGTTGCGGGCACCGCCCTCGCCCGGCCCGGACCACAGGCGCGGGACGCCGTCCTCACGGAGCCAGGACACCGTCAGGGCGTTGCCCTGACCGCGCGCACGGGCGGTGTGGGCGTCGGTGAGGGTGCGGTGCCGCCAGGCCCGGATCCGGCCGTCGTCGCCGAGCCCGGCCTCGAGGTCGGCGGCCATCGCCGGGCCGAAGGCGTCCCACCGGAACTCGTCCTCGGTGCGGTACTGCAGCCGCACGGGCCGTCCGGGGACCGCGCGGGCGGTGTACGCCGCCAGGGCGGCGACGTCGTCGACCCCGTTGTGGCCGTACGAGCCGGGGCCGTGGGCGTGGTGGACCGTGATCTCGCCCGGGTCCATCTCCAGGAGGGTGGCGAGCTCCCGGCGGAACGGGTAGACGCCCTGGGTCGAGGTCCACACCTCGAGGTGGCCGTCCTCGACGCGGGCGACGGCGCAGGAGGGGGCCATCGAGGCGTGCGCCTGGTAGGCGGTGGTGTAGGTGGCCCGGTGCGGGGCGCCCTCGGCGAGGATGTCGGCGACCTCGGGGTCGTCGCGGACCGGGTGGGGGTGGGTGGCCAGCGACCGCATCGTCGTCACCGCGTCGCCGTCGAACGCCAGGCCGACCCCGCGCCAACGGGCCCGGGCGGCCAGCGACTCGACCCCGCGCACCGCCACCTCGTCGCGGTCGGCGACGACCACGGCGAACCGGCCGTCACGCACGACGGCGACGACCCCCGCCAGCGCCTCCACCGGCGAGGTGTCGAGGTCGGCGAGCTCGGCGTCGTACGTCGGGGGGAGCAGCACCCGGGCCCAGCACATCCCCGGCAGGTGCAGGTCCTGGACGTAGGCGCCGGATCCGGTGAGCTTGTCGGCCAGGTCGGCACGCGGAGGCGATCCGCCCAGCAGGGGGGCGTCCCACCGCGGGGCGTCGGTGTCCAGGATCGCCCCGGTCGGTGAGCCGTCGGCGGCCAGACGGGCGAACGTCACCCTCCGGCCGTCGGGGGCGCGCACCGCGCCGGCGGCCTCGATGGTCAGCGCGTCGACGTCCGCGTCGAGGTGCTCGGCGGCGATGGCCAGCAGCCGGCGTCGCAGGGCGTTGGCGGCCATCGCCACCGCCACCCCGCCCTGGGGCACCGACACCGACTTCACGGTGTAGTCCTCGTCGGGGCTCGACGCGGTCGAGGCGGAGCGGACGTCGACGAGGCCGTGGTCGACGCCGAGCTGCGAGGCGGCGATCTGGGCGACGGCGTTGTGCACCCCCTGACCGATCTCGGAGCGCCCGCTGCGCAACTCGATCCGCCCGTCGGCGCCGACGGTGAACCAGTCGGCGAGGTCCGGGGCACGGTCGAGCTCGGGTGGGCGGGGGGTGTCGGCGCCGACGTCGTCCGGCGTTGGCCGTAGGCGCACCACCCGGCAGCGGCTCACCGCCGAGCAGGGGCCGACCACCTCGGTCGGGGCCCCGTCCGTCGCGGGACCCA
>SLDB01000103.1 GCA_007125475.1 Nitriliruptoraceae bacterium
CTCCTCGTCCTCCGCAGGGGCCTCGTCGACCGGATCCTCCTCGTCGACCGGAGCTTCCTCTTCGGCCGGAGCTTCCTCGGCTGGCTCCTCTTCTTCGACCGGATCCTCCTCCACCGGGGTCTGGTCGCCGTTGTCCGCTTCGTCGCCCGGCACGCCGGTGTCGCCACCGAGCCAGGCGAACAGCAGCGCCAGTCCGACGACGGCGGCGAAACCCGCCGCGAGAAGGACCCGCCGCCGGTCGCGGCCCGCCCCGGCCGCAGCGGCGTTCCCCGCACCTCGGACCGACATGGCCCTCTGGGAACCGGCGGCGGTCGCCGTGGTCGCCGAAGGTGACGACCCGCCCCGCTCACCTGGCGCACCCATCCGGGTGGTGGGCTGCGAGGCCGCGTCCGCACCGGTGACGTCGAGGCGTCGGGTGGCGTCGACCCCACCGTCCCGGCCTGGCGGGGGTGGCAGCGGCGGAGATCCCGCTCGGGACGTCCCCGGACCGCCCGGGACCGTGTCGTCGAGGAGCGCCCGCCGCATCGCCTCGGCGTCGGCGAACCGATCGGCTGGATCCTTGGCCAGGGCGCGTTCCACCGCGGCGGCGACGTGGGCCGGTACCTGCGGCGCCCGCTCACGCAACGGTGGGATCGGGTCGAGGCGGTGAGCGAGCGCCACCGCCATCGCGGTGTCCCCGTCGAACGGCGCCGAGCCGGCCAATGCCTCATAGAGCACGACACCGAGGGCGTAGATGTCACCGGCGGGGGACGCCGACGCGCCGGCGGCCTGCTCGGGGGCGAGGTAACGGGGGGTGCCGACCACGATGCCCCTGGTGGTGGTCACCCCCGTCGAGGCGGCGTCACGGACCTTGGCGATCCCGAAGTCGGCGAGCTTCACCCCGCCCTCATCGGGGAGGAGGATGTTCGACGGCTTGACGTCACGATGCACCAGGCCGCGGACGTGCGCAGCGCGCAACGCGTCGAGGACGCGTGCGCCGATCTCGACCGCCTCGACGACCGGGAGCGACGCTTCGTCGCGGAGACGCTCCTGCAGGGTGCGCCCCTCGACGAGCTCCATGACGATGTAGGTGCGGCCGTCGTCCTCCCCCACGTCGTACACCGCGACGGCGTTGGGGTGGTGCAGACGGGCGACGGCGCGGGCCTCGGTCAGGAGGCGTTGGTGGCTGGCGGCGTCGGCGAGGAGCTCGTCACGGACGAGTTTGACGGCCACCTGGCGGTCCAGGCGCCGGTCGTGGGCGGAGTAGACACGTGCCATCCCGCCCGAACCCAACAGCGGTCCGAGCTCGTAGCGGTCGGTGAGGACGGTCATCGTCGGATCCGGACGGGGTCAGGCCGCAAGTGTAAGCAGCGGGCCAGGACGGACCGGTTGGCCGGACGACGGGCCAGCTCGCCACCTGCGTGCGCACATCGCGGCGAGGTGTGCACCAAACCCGGTGACCGCAATGCCCGCATGGTCTCCGGCGTCCTTGTGCGTGCCGGGGGTGGGAGACACGCCCCGACCGGGGCCGCACCAGCCCCCGCAACACGCACCTGTGGCAAAGGAGACACTCATGCGACGGATCTTCGTACTCCTCAGCGCGACGCTGCTGATGCTGGCCATGACGATGGTCCCCGCCACCGCGATGCAACCCGCCGGCGAGCCCGCCCAGCACCTGTTCACCTGCGTCGACGGCAGCCCGATCCCCGGCCACCCCGGCGCTGTCGGCGACGACGGCGGGATCATTCACGCCGCATTGCTGGAGGCGACCGGCGAGCCCGAGGACCAGCCGACGGCGTGGAACGCGGTGAAGCACGCCGGCCCGATCGAGAGCAGCTGCTAGCGGGCCACCAGGCCGCAGCGCCGTGACAGCCGCGGCGCTGCGGCGCTGCGGCGCAGCGAGCCGTGACCGGGGAGGCCGGGGCGGATCACACCCCGACGGTAGGGTACCGCGGGGTGGGCACCGGCCGTCGCGGGATGGCATCATCGTCGGCGATGAGCAGCGAGGTTCTCGGCGAGTACACCGGCGCACGGCAGCGGGTCGTGTTCGGCGTGGGTTCACGTTCCCGGCTGGGCGACGAACTCGTGGCGCTCGAGGTGGACCGGGCGCTGCTGGTCACCGGCCCGACGGTGGCGGCCTCCGGGCTCGTCGACGAGGTGCTGGCACACACCGGCCGGGTCGCGGTGACCGTGTGCGACGGCTCGCGGGAGCACGTGCCGCACTCGGCGGTCCTCGCCGCGATCGAGGCGGCCCGTCGCGCCGACGTCGACGCGGTGATCAGCCTGGGTGGGAGCAGCCCGGTGGGGGTCGCGAAGGCGGTCGCGCTCGGTCTCGCCGATCCGGGGTTCGCCGACGGCTCACGGCCGCTGAGCGAGCCGGCGGACACCCCGATGCCGCCGGTGGTGGCGGTGACGACGACGTTGTCGCAGTCGGAATTCACCCACATCGTCGGCACCAGCGACGACGTCACCGGCGAGAAGCGGCTGCACGCCGACCACGGCCTGCTGCCCCGACTGGTCGTCCTCGACGGTGAGCTGGCGGTACCGACCCCGCACCGGCTGTGGGCGTCGACCGGGGTCAAGGCGCTGGACTCCGGCGTCGGCGGGCACGTCCAGCAGGTCCCCCAGCTGTTCCGGGACCCGGTGAACATCGCCGCCGTCGGCGAGCTGGTCCGGTTGCTTCAGGCGCTGGCCGACGGCGAGGACGGGGTGGACGCGCGCCAACGGCTGCAGGTGGCGGCGTGGATGGCGATGTTCCCGCGGTTCCAACTCCCGACGACCCGTCCGAACCCGCCGGGGATGGGGTGGTTCGGGGCGGCGGCCCGGCACCAGCTCGGCGGCGCGACCCGGGTACCGCACGGCGAGCTGGGTGGGGTGCTGCTGCCTGCGGCGATCGCCTTCCACCGCGGTGAGGAGGGCGCCGGGGGTCGGCTGGCCGAGCTCGCCGCGCCGCTGGGGTTGGACCCGGCCGGGTTGGCCGAGCGGGCACGGGCGCTGGTGGCCGCTCTGGGGCTGCCGACGACGCTCGGTGAGCTGGGAATCCGAGCCGAGCAGGTCGACTCGGTGGTGGACGCGATCCTGCGCGAGCAGCCGTCGCTCGCCGACCGGCGCGACGAGGTGGAAGCGGCGCTGGCGTCGGTGACCTGAACCGGGGGGTGCCGGTGAGTCCGTGCGAGGTGACCGGCGATGCCCAGCCTGGCTGGACGCCGAGGCGGTCCGGCGCCGCCGTGCCGGGAAGCGGTGACGCCAGCCGCCACGTCGCCACGCGTCAACGTGCGGCGCTCAGGGCGGGCAGGACGGTGTCGGCGAACACCTCGACGATGCGGGTCGGGAGGGTGTAGGTGTCGGGGGTCATCAGGTAGACGTCCTGGATGCCGCGTGCGGTGAGCCCGGTGAGCTTGTCGACGGCGTCGTCGGCGGTCCCGATCACCCCGAGCGCGTCGCAGACCTCGGCGAGGAGGTCGTCGGAGATGAACGCGGTCGCCCGTGCGGCGGCCTCGGCGTCCTCGGCGTGGACGATGTCGGGGTACAGCGCGAACAGCTCGTCAGGGAGGCTCTCCCGGGCGGGGACGTCGATCCCGGCGCGACGCAGCCACTCGGCCCGGTAGTCGTCGGCGATCCACTGGGCGCAGACGGGGCGGGCCGCCTCGCGGGCGGCCGTACGGTCGTCGTCGACGATGGTGCGCACGTACAACACGACGTCGATCGAACCGGGGTCGCGGCCGGCACGCTCGGCCCCGGTGGCGACGTGCTCGAGGGCCCGGTCGACCATCGACGGGTGCAGGCCGGGGGCCAGCAGCACCCCGTCACCGACCTCGCCGGCGACCTCGAGCATCCTCGGGCCGGTGGCCGCGACGTACACCGGCGGGCGCCGGTCGGGGGCGAACGCCAACCGGCTGCGGGTGCCTTCGAACGCGACCTCCTCACCGGCCAGCAACGCCTGGTAGCGGGTGATCTCGGTGCGCATCGTGTGCACGGTCGCCGGTGGCAGACCGATGGTGGCCGTCGAGCTGTACCCACTGCCGACGACGAACACGGTCCGGCCCGGGGCGGACTCGGCGACGGTGGCCGAGGCCCCGGCCAGCACCGACACGTGCCGGGTCACCGGGTTCAGCACCGAGGTCCACAAGCCGAGGTGGTCGGTGGCGCCTGCGGCGGCGGTGAGCGTGGCGAACACGTCGCGGGTGACCAGCTGGCTGTCCAGCAGCCCGGCGAACGCGAACCCGGCGTCCTCGACCTCGCCGAGGAACGTCGCGACCTCGGTGACCGGCCGGCACGCCGGAACCCGGATCCCGACGTTCAGCCGTCCGTCGGTAGGTGCCATCATCGTCCTCCTCGGCGCTCTCCGCCGGACCCGCGTCCTCCACGGTCTTCGCCGTTCGGGCAGCCTGCACCGCGCCGTCGCCGTGGGACCGGCGTGCTCCGCGGCCGTCACCATCGGACCGCCGTGCTCCGCGGCCGGCGCCGTCGGACCGGCGTGCTCCGCGGCCGTCGCCGTCGGACCGGCTGTCGCGCCGGTGTCACCAGCCAAGCACGCGAAGCCTGCTGACGGCAGGGTGGGTGCGTGACAACACGCTCAGTGCATGACAACACGCTCAGTGCGTGACTCCACGATGGATCCGTGACGTCATGGACGTCGAGACACCCCGGTCAGCGGAAGCGTTCGCGCAGGGCGAGGACGTTGTCGATGTAGCGCTCGGTGGACGGGTACATCCCGTTCGCACGCACCGACCCGATCCCCTGGTAGTACCCGGCCAATGTCCGCTCGACGTCGCCGTCGGTGAGCTCCCAGAGATGTTGGAGGAACACCACGCCGGCGGTCACGTTGTCCCGCGGATCGTCGAGGTCGAGGCTCCGTCCGTGGAGTCGGGAGACGAAGCGGCCCGTCTCCGGCATGACCTGCATGATCCCGACCGCGCCGGCGTGGGAGACCCGGTGGTTGTTCCACCCGGACTCCTGCCAGGCGATCGCCTTGACGAACGCCGGGCTCCAGCCGTGCTCACCGGCGACGTCGGCGATGAGCTCACCGATGCTGTCCCGCTCGGCGGCCAGGCCCGACACGGTGTCGGTCTGCGGCAGGGCGAGACGGGTGCCGGCATGGACGTGGTCGGGATCGGTGAGGCCGTTGATCCGGGCGAGCTCGGCGACGGACGTTCCCTCGCGTGCGGCGATCCCCGAGAGCGTGTCGCCCGGTCGGACGTCGTACGAACTTGCTGCCGCACCGGAGGTCAGGGCGAACACCGCCGCCACCGTGGTGACCGCTCTCGCGACGGTCGGTGAACGGTCCGCGGCAGCTGTGCCCACCGGACTCCGTCCTCGCCACATGGCACCCCCGATGTTGGACGTGTCCCGTACTGTGCCTGCAGTTCGCTCTCGTGCCAGTGGCCGATCGGCCATCTGGGAACGACCTGCACCACCGACACTCACCCGCACACCCCGCCGGCGAGACCGGACGGGGTGGGTGGGTGCTGCCGGGTCCGTACGGTCCAACGGAGCCGGAGGCACCTGCGAGTTCGACGCGGGCACGGTCCGCGCCACGGTACGGAGGTGCGTATGCCGCCCCCACAGACAAGGCACCCACGGGAGCAGGTGATCGCCGCGAGGATCCTCGGCGGCTTCGCGCTGCTGACGGCCCTGGTGGTGGCGCTGGTGGTCCTGGCCACGTCCGATCGCGACGCGCCCGACGCCCTCGGGTCGGCGGAGTCGGGCGGCGTGGCCGACGTTGGCGACACGGTGGGTCGGGAGGCCGACACCGACGGGACAGGCGGGGACGACGCGACGACGGGGTCCAACGGCGACGACCCGGCGCAAGACGACGACCCGGCACAAGGCGACCCGGCGCAGGACGACGACCCGGCGCAGGACGACGACCCGGCACAAGACGACGACTCGGCGCAAGACGACGACTCCGACGGCGATGGGGCGGGCGGTGCCGAGCCGATCAGGGTGGAGTTCGACGGGGTCTGCTCGGCCGAGATCGCACCAGAGGAGTTGGCCGAGCGTCCGCGCCTGCGGCCATGGCAGTTCCCGCAGTGCCGGTGGGCGCCGATCGCGTTGGACGAGTCGGAGACCTGGTGGATCGTCGTGCTCGAGTCGCTCGCAGGCGACGACTTCGACGCCGACGAGGCGCGTGTCCGCGCCGCCGACCACGGCCGGAGCGAGCAGTTGTTGTGGTCCTCCCACTACCCGTCGCTGAACCCCGATCTGTGGGTGGTGTTCGTGGGTCCGTTCCGTGACGAGGAGTCGGCCGCCGCAGCCGCCGGACGGCAGGGAGGTGCCGCCTACCCACGACTCCTGTCAGACGAGGAGGACGACCGCTACTGCGTCGCCGCCGACGGTTGCGTCGGTGAGACCCGGGATTGAGGTCACCGACGCCGGGACGCCGGCACACGGGGTCGAGGACACCTCACATCCCCAGCAGTTCGTCGACCCGCCGTGACTCGTCGGCCGGCGAGACGTCCATCCAGACCACGCCGGCGTCCCCGGTGATGAAGGTGTGCCCTGCGGGCCAGTAGAAGAACTCGCCTGCCCGGGTGGTCTCCTCGGTTCCGTCGGCGTACCGCAGGACGATCTCGCCTTCCAGGACCCGCCCCCAGTGCGGGACCGGGCACACCCCGTCGGGGAGTACCTCGAAGAACGGGCTCGGATCGAAACGCGCCGGGAGTCGGACGTGGCTGATCACCATCTCGCCGAACTCCGCGCTGCGGCTCTCGAGGCCTTCGTCCTGCATCTCCACGGGCATCTCGTCGAAGGACTTCCTCATCGCCAACCCCCTTGCCGTCCCCGTGAACCCGTCGTTCCGGTGAAGACTCGGTCCCCGCCCAGCCGGCGACCCCCATGTCCGGCAGGTGGCGCCCCTGCGTGGCGGAGCAGTGACACGGGCGGTCGTTCCCCGACAGCTCCCACCGTCGGGGGCGTGCACCCGCGTCCTCGGAGATCGTAACGGCGACCGCGAGGCCCGCGACGGCCAGTTGTCCGTTCGACGGCTGGGGGCGAGCGGTCTCGGCATGCACACTGGGACGGCAAGCCGGCCCAACGACACCGAACGAAACCGGAGGAGGGCATGGCCGACAAGAGCACACTGGTGAACCTCGGCGACACGTCGTCGACGATCCCCGACGACCAGCCCGATGTCCGTGGCCGCACGGTCGTCGACGCCGACGGCGAGGAGGTCGGTGAGGTCGACGAGCTCCTCGTCGATGCCGCCGAATCGCAGGTCCGGATGCTGTGCGTGAAGCACGGCGGGTTCCTCGGGATCGGTGCCGACCACTTCCTGGTACCGGTGGATGCGGTCACCTCGGTGGAACCGGAGGCGGTCCACATCGACCGGGAGCGTTCGAAGCTCACCGACGTGCCGGGGTACGACCCCGACGTCGAGCACGACCCCGACGAGTACGACGGCGTCTACAAGTGGTGGGGGTATCCGTCGTACTGGAGCGCCGGCTACATCTACCCCATCACCTTCAAGGACGTCCCGCCGTACTGA
>SLDB01000324.1 GCA_007125475.1 Nitriliruptoraceae bacterium
GTCGTGGAACGAGCCGTAGAACCCGTACTCCTCGCCGTCGTAGACGTTGACGAACCGCCAGCAGCCGCCGGTGCGGGCATCCCAGTAGTCGATCCGTGTCGAGGTGCCGTCGGGTCCGACCCAGCGGGCGAAGAGGTCCGGGTCGGTGTGGGCACGCCGTAGCTGTGCCGGGGCGGCCGCGAAATCGCGGGTGATCCGGATGATCGGGAGATCGGGATCGGCCTCGATCACCGCTTCCTCGAAGGTGCTCATGATGCTGCCTCCTCGTCGTTCTCCTCCGACTCCGCCGCCAAGAGGGCATCGAGACGGCGGTAGCGCTCCTCGACGTCGCGGCGGTACCGCTCGATCCAGGCCTCCATCAGGTCGAACACCTGCGCCTTCAGGTGGACCGGACGTCGGTGGGTGTCGTGGCGCCGTCCGATCACCCCGGCCTCCTCGAGGACCTTGAGGTGCTTGGAAACCGCCTGGGTGCTCATGGCGTAGGGCTCGGCGAGCTCACCCACCGTGGCCTCGCCCTGTGCCAGACGTGACACGATGTCCAGCCGCGTGGGGTCGCCCAGCGCCGCGAACACCCGGGGCAGCTCGTCGGACGCCATGCGAACCCTCCCCGGCCGGGCACCAACCGACACGTCGCGTCATCAACCATCTGGTTGACGACCATACGCCGCCTCTTGTCTGTTTGTCAACCATTTGGTTGACGCCCGTTTAGCGGCGTGCGACCGCGTTCGAGCACGGATGACCGGGTGTCCCCGGGCGTACGCCCCGGCGTGCCGGGGGCGAGCACGGATGACTGGGTGTGCCCGGGCGTACGACCCGCCGTGCCGGCTGCGGCAGTCCGTCAGCGACCGGCGTCGCCGCGGCGATCAGCGACCGGCGGCGAGCGTGGCGGTCCGTGACCGTCGGCGAGCTCGGCGATCAGCGACCGGCAGCGAGCTCGGCGTACTCCGTGAGGCTCTCGGGGTTCGCCATCGCGCCGGGGTTGGCGACCTCGGAGGCGGCCGCACCGGCCAGCAGACGCTTGACCGGCACCTCCATCACCTTCCCCGAGATCGTCCGCGGCAGCTGGCTCACCGCATGCACCTCGTCGGGGACGTGACGCGGCGAGACCTGCTGGCGCACCACGGTGGCGATCCGTGACTGCAGGTCGTCGTCCAGGGGCGTGTCGTCGTCGAGGACGACGAACAGCACGAGGCGGTCCTCGACACCGCCGTCGAGGTGGACGACGAGGCTCTCGGTGATGCCGTCGAGTCGGTCGACGACGTTGGTGAGCTCGGCGCTGCCCATCCGCACCCCACCGCGGTTGAGGGTGGCGTCCGAGCGGCCCGAGATCACACACGTGCCGCGTTCGGTGACGGTGAGCCAGTCACCGTGCCGCCACACCCCCGGGTAGGTCGAGAAGTACGCCTCGCGTAGCCGGGCGCCGTCATCGTCACCGACGAACCCGACCGGCATCGACGGCATCGGTTCGGTGACCACCAGCTCGCCGCGCTCGCCGATCACCTCACGGCCGTGCTCGTCGAACGCGGCCACCGCCACGGCCAGGCACCGGCACGACATCTCCCCGGCGTACACCGGGGTGAGCGGTGAGGCGCCGACGAACCCGGAGCACACGTCGGTCCCCCCGGAGGCGCTGATCAGCTGCACCCGATCCCCGAACTGTTCGTGCACCCACGCGTAGCCCTCCAGTGGGAGCGGCGAGCCGGTGCAGCCCAGCTGACGCAGCGAGGCGAGCCCCAGCTCACGGGCGGGTGTGAGCCCCTCACGGGCGAAGCGGGTGACCAGTGGTGCACCGACACCCAGGATCGTGACCCCCAGCTCGTCGACGTGCCGCCACAGCACACCGGCGTCGGGGTAGGCGGGGTCGCCGTCGAAGGTGACGACGGTCGCGCCCAGCAGCAGGGCGGACACCATCCGGTTCCACATCATCCAACCGGTAGTGGTGAACCACAGCATCCGGTCGGCGTCGGTGATGTCGGTCTGCAGCCCCAGCGCCTTGAAGTGCTCGACGGTGATCCCGCCGTGGCCGTGCACAATCGCCTTGGGCAACCCCGTCGTGCCGGAGCTGAACAGCACGTACAACGGATGGTCGAACGCCACCGGCACGAACGTCGGCTCCCGCGGCGCGGCCACCACCTCGTCCCAGGTGCTCACCGCCAGCCCGCCGACATCGTCGGAGCTCACCCCGTCACCGAGGTAGGGCAGCGACACCACCACCTCGAGGCTGTCGAGGGCGGCGACGATCTCGCCGACCTCGGTGCGGCGATCGACGGTGCGGCGGCCGTAGACGTAGCCGTCGACGGCCAGCAGCACCTTCGGGGCGACCTGCCGGACCCGGTCGATCACCGCCCGCACCCCGAACTCGGGGGCGCACGAGGACCACACCGCACCGATCGACGCGCAGCCCAGGAACGCCACCACCGTCTCCGGGACGTTGGGCAGGTACCCGACGACGTGATCGCCCGGCCCGATCCCCTGCGAGCGCAGCCACGCCGCGAACGCCCCGACGCGTCCGCGCAGCTCGTCGAACGACACCTCGACGCGGTCACGGGTCTGCGACACGCCGATGAGGGCGGCGGCGTCACCGGTGCGCCGCAGCGCATGCTCGGCGTAGTTCAGCGTGCCTCCGGGGAACCACACCGCACCAGGCATCGACCGGTCGGCGAGCACGGTGGATGGACGGTCGGCCCAGCCGACGCTGAACACGTCGCACACCGACAACCAGAACCCCTCGAGGTCGTCGACCGACCAGCGCCAACCCTCCTCGTAGGAACCCAGCCCACGTGCGGTCAGCAGCCGCCCCAGCCGGGTCTGTTCCCACGCCGACGCCGGCGGCTCCCACAGCACGTCACCGTGCCTCACCTCGGATCCGACACCCACCGCGACCTCCTGTCGACGATCTCGAGCTCTTCATCGTCCCCCGCTTGCTGCCCACCGCGGCAGTGACACGATGCGGCGGGCACACGCAGCTCGCCTCCCGGTTCCCAGCAGCCAACCAGAACCCGGATCATCGGTCGCTCTCCTGCGAACAGCCGGCGCAGGGTGAGCGGCATGTGCCATCATCGCCCGGCGGTGTCCGGTGCCACCACGCGACGTGGGATCCGACACCCCGAGCGGTAGCCCGCGCTGACGGCCCCGCGCACAACGCCCGTGACGAGACCGGAACCGAAGCGACCGAGTCGAGACCAAGGACGCGTGATGGGACCTGACGAGCGAGCCGGATCGGATCCGCTGGCCTACAAGCCCGACATCTACCTGGACATCCGCGAGCGGTACCCCCAGGTGGCCGAAGCCCTCGACGGGCTGGGTCATGCCGGCGACCGAGCCGGGCCGCTCGACGCGCGCGAACGACGGCTCGTCACCCTCGGCGTCGCGATCGGGGCTCTGGCGACCGGCGCGGTGCGCTCGAACGTCCGGAAGGCCCTGGCCGCCGGCGCCAACCCGGAGGAGATCCGCCATGTGGCGGTGCTCGCCATCACCACGGCGGGCTTCCCCGCCGCGGTCGCCGCGATGGGATGGATCGAGGAGGTCCTCGACGAGGTCGACTAGACCTCGAATCCGCGGTGGCTGCGAACTCCTCCTGGGATGGCGGCCGCGGCCGTTCCAGTCGTGACGGACCCCGGCGACGAGGGCCGTTGGTCCCATGATCCGAGGACGGTCGGCATTACCGGCACGGAGGCGGGACGGACACACTTACCGGAACACTCATCGTTGTTTCGGAGCTGCGATGCCATCCACGGACCCGGCAAGACGCCGCTTCCTCAAAGGCGTCGCCTCCGTGCCCCTGCTGGCGGGGGTCGCCGTGGCGGTGACGCGGCTCGGTTCCCATGCGGCGATGGTGCGCCCCGGCGGACGCGGAGCGTCCAGCCAGCGGTGCGGTGCGTGCGGGTCGTGGGAGCACACGATGCTGCAGGCCGCGTGTCCCGCCACCCCCGAGGTGATGTGAGATGCCGACGCCTCCGAAGGTGCCGGGAGGAGCCCCGCTGCCGGCCGAGAACGGCGAGCAGGACCGGGTCGAGCAGGACTGGAACGAGCAGAACCGGGTCGAGCAGAACCGGGTCGAGCAGGACCGGGCGGAGATCAAGGACCCGACGCGGCGGCGCCTGCTGCAGGTGATGGGTGGCGGGGCCGCGGTCGCCGCCGTCGGAGGCGCCGGCGTCGCCACCCGCCCGCAGCCTGCCGCGGCGAGCACCGGCGAAGAGGCCCTCGGTGTCGACCGCGTGGTACGCACCACCTGTTCACCAAACTGCACCGGCTCTTGTGGCCAACTCGCCTTCGTCCGTGACGACCGGGTCGTGAAGATCCAGCAGGCCGCCGACTTCCCGGACGAGGTCTACAACCCGCGTGGATGCATGAAGGGACTGTCGTTCCATCACAACATCCACGGTGCCGACCGGATCCAGACGCCGCTGATCCGCACCGGGCCGCGCGGCTCCGACGAGTTCCGCCAGGCGAGCTGGGACGAGGTCCTGGACCGCATCGCCGACGAGCTCCGCCGGATCGGCGAGACGTACGGCTACGAGTCCATCCATGTCTTCGGCCAGGTCCCCGGCTCCGGCTACGTCCACAAGGGCGCCAACTACCGTGCGTGCGCCGCCCTGGGGATGAGCCACGGCACCAGCTTCGACTTCAACGGCGACCTGCCGATGGGCATGCCCATCACCTTCGGGGTGCAGAACGCCGAGCACGAAACGAAGGACTGGGCGAACAGCCGGTTCCTCCTCGTCGTCGGCGCCAACCCGCTCGACACGCGCATCCCCGACGCGCACTTCCTCTTCGACGCCACCGACCGCGGCGCCCGCATCGTCGTCGTCGACCCGGTGTTCTCCGCGACGGCGGCGAAGGCCGACAGCTGGCTGCAGATCGCCCCCGGCACCGATGCGGCCTTCGCCCTGGGCATGGTGAACGTCATCCTCAACGACGACCTCGCCGACCTCGATTTCGTCCGCACCTACACCGACGGGGCGCTGCTCGTGCGCGCCGACACCGGCAAGCGCCTACGTGCCGCCGACGTCGCCGAGGTCGACGACCGCGGCCAACTCGGCCTGCGTGCCGAGTTCGACGAGGTGTACGTGGTGTGGGACCGCGCTACGCAGCGTCCCGTGGCGCTGGGCACCGGGAAGCTGGGCATGCCCGACGGCGTCGACGCCGCGATCACCGGCAGCTTCGAGGTCGAGCTCGCCGACGGCGGCAGCGTCGAGGTGGCGCCGGCGTGGACGCTGGTCACCGCCGAGGTCGAGCGGTGGACCCCCGAACGAGCCGCACAGGTCACCGGTGTCCCGGCGGACCTCATCCGACGGGCGGCGCGCGCCTACGCCACCGAGTCGCCGGCCTCGATCCTGATGGGCGGTGGCTCCAACCACTGGTTCCACGGCGACCAGATCGGCCGCGCCTACGCCCTGCTGGCCACGGTCACCGGGAACATCGGCCGCTCCGGGGGCGGCTTCAGCGTCTACGTCGGCCAGTACAAGGTCCGCCTCGACACCTCCCCGTGGTGGCACGTCGACGGGCGGGCGGCACCGATCGTGCCCTCGATCTACTTCCTGCGCGGCCCATCCGAGACGATGCACCCCGACGTGCCCTACCCCGAGCACGGCTTCAAGGCGCTGTTCTGCACGTTCGCGAACATGTTCGTCCAATCCCCGGACCTCAACCGGCTGTACGAGACGCTCGAAGAACTCGAGTTGATCGTGGTGGCCGACCCGATCCTGACCGAGACCGCGAAGTACGCCGACATCGTCCTGCCGGCGACCACCTGGTACGAGAAGACCGACCTCACCGCCACACCCGTCCACCCGTTCGTGCAGATCCAGCAGGCCGCGATCCCGCCCGTCGGCGAGTCGCGCGACGAGCTGTGGATGTGGCAGGAGATCCTCCGCCGCATCGATCCGGAACTCGCCGGGACGCACTTTGAGCCGTACTCCGCCGAGGACGCGGTGGAGATGATGCTGGCGGCCGGCGACTCCGCAGACGGACCCACCCGTGGCATGACGCTCGAGGGGTTGCGCCAGGGACCGATGCGACTGAACGTCCCCGACCCGGAGGTGGCGTTCCAGCGGCAGATCGAGGACCTCGAGCCGTTCCCGCCACGGAGCCTCCCGGCGCCGCTGGAGGTGACGCAACGCTTCGTCCCCACGGGCCGCATCGAGTTCTACAAGGAGGAGGACCGCTTCCTCGAGCTCGACGAGACGGTGCCCACCTACCTCGACCCTCGCGACGACACCGTCCACGACCCCGAGGCGTACCCGCTGACGCTGCTCTCGCCGCACTCGAAATGGCGGATCCACTCGACGTACGCGAACAATCCCTGGCTCCAGGAGATCCACGGCAACCGCCCCAGCGTGCTGATCCACCCGGCCGACGCCCGGGCCCGCGGCATCCGCGACGGCGACGAGATCGACGTCTTCAACGGCCGCGGCCAGCTCGGTGCGTGGGCGCACGTCACCGAGTCGGCCCGCCCCGGCAGCGCGACGCTGCACGAGGGCTGGTGGCCTCGCTTCTTCCGGTCAGGCAAGGGCGTGAACGAGCTCACGACCTCCGAGGTGAACCCGATCCACGAGCTCCACTTCGTCCCGAACACGTGGTCGCCGTCGACACCGTGGAAGGACTGCCGCTGCGAGGTGCGCCGTGCGTGACGACTCCGACGTCCTGGGAACGCTGCTCGCCGGTGGGGACCCGAACGCGGGCCAGCCGGCGCAGGTCGAGCGGCGCTCCGCCATCGATGCCCTGCCGGCCGCCTCGCGCAAGTGGGGCGAGATCGACGCACGCTCAAATCAGCCCCGCTGGGGGATGCTCGTCGACACGGAGCGCTGCATCGGGTGCTGGTCGTGCGCCGTGATCTGCAAGTCGGAGAACGACGTCGCGCTGGGCATGTGGTGGAACCGGATCCTCACCGACGGCGAGGACCTCGATACCCCGCAGCGGGGCGGGCACGGCGAGCTCGAGATGGACTGGCTCCCCCTGGCCTGTCAGCACTGCGACGACGCGCCGTGCGAGAAGGTGTGCCCCACCGCGGCGACCTACACCAACGAGGAAGGCGTCGTCCTCGTCGACGCCGACAAGTGCATCGGCTGCCGCTACTGCATGGCCGCCTGCCCCTACGGCGTACGGGTCTTCAACTGGGGGGAACCCGAGAAGGCCCCCGGCGTCGACGAGGGGATGGTCCACGCCCGCCCCGTCGGGACCGTCGAGAAGTGCTCGCTGTGCGTCCACCGGCTCGCGGAGGGTCAGGAGCCCTCGTGCGTGGTGTCCTGCCCGGCCCAGGCACGGATCTTCGGTGACCTCAACGCTTCCGAGAGCCACTTGAACACGTTGCTCAGGGACCGGGGGGGCGAGCAACTGCTCGGCGAGAAGGGCACCCAACCGAAAGTCCAGTACCTGCCACCTCGCCGCCGGAGGTCCTTGTGA
>SLDB01000066.1 GCA_007125475.1 Nitriliruptoraceae bacterium
AGAAGCGTCGATGGGATCCCGGGACGGACGTCGACGGTGGCCCGAGCGGCCTCGTGGACACGCACCGGGGCGCGGCGTGTGCCGCGCCCCGGGCGTCTACTGGATGGGACCTCTGACACCGTCCCGAGCGGCTACCGACGTGCCGTCACCGCTGCGGTGACAGGCGCGGCACCCGTCGCGACGTCGGGCGGGACCAGTCTCCCGACCGGTGTCGAAGAGGCGGTACCCGGCGGGGATTCGCTGGGTCGGTCCAGCGTCCGGCCTCAGCGGCCGGGCACCTCCAGGGTCCCGTACGGATGACTATGGCTCAACGGACCACCTCCTTCCTCTGGTCCGTGCAGCGAAGCACACGTCGTCGAGTGGTGCACGCACCATCACGCACCGTCCCGCACCGGCTTGGCCGTCCTCCGTGGCCGGGGTACCGTTCGCCGACCCGGGCACGTAGCTCAGTGGGAGAGCGCTGCCTTCACACGGCAGAGGTCAGAGGTTCGATACCTCTCGTGCCCACCGGAAGAACCGCAGTTCGGAGCCGGTTTCCGGATCACGCAACACCGGTCCTGATCGAGGCGGCGGTAGCCGTTGAACGTGAACGCGACCGGGGTCTCGGGCAGGGCCTGGTGCCGTGGCCGGCCCGCGTTCGATGGTGCTCCCAAGCCGGATGACCTCACCGATGTCGATGGTGGCGGCCGACTCATGGCACCGCCCGAGGCCGCATGGACTTTCGGCTCTGGTGCTCCGCCCGCCGAGCCCCGATGGTGGGCAGGCTCCGCGCCGCGTCTCGATCGGCTGGGCGGGTCGAGCGGTCGACAGACACGCGGCAGGGGCAATCCCCGCAGAGGAGCCTTCCCATGAGGACATCGAGGATCTCGACTTTCGTCGCGGCCGGCCTGCTGGTGGTCGCCTGTGGTGAGGACGACCCGGGAGCGGAGGCGACCGACACGATCGAGGTGGTGGGCACCGAGGATCTGCGGTTCGAGCCGGACGAGTTCGTCGTCCCCGCCGGCGAGCAGGTCACGGTCGAGTTGACCTCCGAGGGTGTCGAGCACGACGTCAACATCGAGGACGTCGGTGATCTCGGCCGAACCGTAGAGATGGACATGAACGGGGACATGGACGACCACGGCGACGACCATCCGGAGGTTCCCCACGACGACCTGCACGTCGTCCACGTCGACGCCGGAGAGACCGGGAGCGCCTCGTTCACCATCGATGCGCCGGGGACCTACACGGTGTACTGCTCGGTGCCGGGTCACCGCGAGGCCGGCATGGAGGCGACGCTCGAGGTCGTCGAGGGCGGGTAGCTGCTGCACTCCCGGTGGGGCGATGGGATCACCGTCAGCGCCCTACGTTCGGGGCGAGGGAGCCTGACGTCAGCGGCGTGCGCTCATCCGGCCATCGCCGAGCGGTGTGGCGTCGTCGCACCCACGCGAAGCTCGCCACCTCCTGTGCCGGCCGCCTCGCACGTCGGGCGCACAGCCGCGGTCAGTCCAACAGCCGATCGGCGAGCTCACCGAGGTCGTCGACGACCAGGTCGGCCTCCGCGGGCGGCTCCTCGGCGGCGACGTCGGGGCCGTACTCCCGGGGGCGGCGGACGTAGGCGGTGCGCAACCCCAACTCCTGGGCGGCCCGGGTGTCGTGGGCGTGGGCGGCCACCAGCATGCAGGCACCCGGTTCGACGTCGAGCCAGTCGGCGGCGGTGAGGTAGACGGCCGGGTCGGGCTTGTAGGCCCCGGCCGGTTGCGCGCCGAGGACGGCGTGCCACCGCAGGTCGGCGTACCGGGCGAGTCGGGCCATCATCCCCACCGAGCCGTTCGACAGCGCCGCCAGCAGCAGGTGATGGCGGAGCCGCTCCAGCCCGTCGACGACGTCCGGCCAGGGGTCGAGCCGGGTCCAGGCGGCGGTGAGCCACGAGCGCTCGTCGTCACCCGGAGTGGTGATGCCGTGGGCCTCGAGGGTGGCGTCGAGGTTCTCGCGGTGCAGGATGTCGAGGAGGGTGAAGCCGCGCTCGCCGTTGCGGACGGCGTCGAGTGCGGGCCGGTACCGGGCCCGCCACGACGCGGCGAACGCGGCCGGATCGACGGTGTCGACCCCATGGGCCTCCAGCACGAGGGCGACGTCCCGGGCGATCGACGACCGCCAGTCCACCAGCGTGCCGAAGACGTCGAACAGCAGGGCGGCGGGGGGTGTCGTCATCGGGGCAGCCTGGCAGGCGGCGCGCCGGACGGCAAGGACCCGGCCGGCCGGTCACGGTCACTCGGCGGTGTCGTCGGTTGCGGCCAACAGCCGTTGCGCGCGTCGGGTCCGACGGGCGGCGGCCACCGTT
Source organism: Nitriliruptoraceae bacterium (assembly GCA_007125475.1). Classification (GTDB taxonomy): domain Bacteria; phylum Actinomycetota; class Nitriliruptoria; order Nitriliruptorales; family Nitriliruptoraceae; genus SLDB01. The sequence goes on from SLDB01000066.1 coordinate 2,324, forward strand.
GCGATCAACCACACGACCACGCCGATCGCGATCCCGGCGGCGTGCCAGCCGTCGGCGTCGTCGCCGAAGGTGCTCAACCCGAACCCGGAGACCGTCATCGTCGCCAGCCACCCCAGGACCGCGGCTGCGGCGAACAGCCGCCACGCGGTCCGCACCCGCGCCCGGGCCAGCCCGATCACGACGGCGGACTCCTCGGGACCCAGGCGTGGCAGGTCGTCGGGGCCGTAGCGGGCCAGGCGGTGACGCTCGGGGAACGTCATGGCCCTCCACGTCGCCTGCGGCCCCTCGCCGTCCGGCGGCGGGGGGAGGAGGAGTCGCTCAGGGACGCCGCGACGGGCGTACGGGTCAGCTGGCACCTCGAGCTCCTCGTCATCACCCCGGCTGCCGGGGCGGGTTCCGGTGATGACTACCCTGGCAAGCCGGCACGCCCGCTGTCGAACCCGCCACGCCGGTGTGCACGCCCCGGCCGTTGGATGGAGGATCCGTGAGCGAGACCATCACCGTCCGGCACGGCGACGACACCGCCGACGTCGCGCCGGGGACGTCGGCGATCGACGCCCTCAAGGCCCTCGACGCGGTACGGGGCCAGATCGTCGCGGCCACGGTGGACGGCGAGGAGTGGGACCTCGAACGTCCGGTCGTCGAAGGCGCCGAGGTCGCCCCGGTGTACGCCGACACCGAGCAGGGGCGGGCGATCCTGCGGCACTCGGTCGCACACCTGATGGCGCAGGCCGTCACCGACCTCTTCCCCGGCGCGAAGTGGGCGATCGGCCCGCCGATCGCCGACGGCTTCTACTACGACTTCGACGTCGAGCGCCCGTTCACCGCCGATGACCTCGAGGCGATCGAGGCCCGGATGGTCGAGTTGCAGCGTGAGCGGCAGCGCTTCGTGCGCCAGGAGGTCTCCCGCGACGAGGCGTTGGAGCTCTTCGCCGACCAGCCCTACAAGCGGGAGATCATCGAGCGGGTCGAGGATTCCGAGGTGGAGGCCAGCGGTGACGGGGCGAGGTTCACCGTCTACCGCAACGTCACCGACGACGGTGAGGCCTGGGTCGACCTGTGCAAGGGGCCCCACATCCCCTCCTCGGACCGGGTCCCGGCGTTCAAGCTGCTGCGCACCGCCGGTGCGTACTGGCGGGGTCGCGAGGACCAGCCGATGCTCCAGCGCATCTACGGCACCGCCTGGGAGTCGCGGAAGCGCCTCAAGGAGCACCTGGAGTTCCTCGAGGAGGCACGCAAGCGCGATCACCGCCGCCTGGGCCGCGAGCTCGAGCTCACCCACACCCCCGACGAGCTGGGCCCGGGGCTGTCCATCTTCCTGCCCAACGGCGCGGTGGTGCGCAAGGAGATGGAGGACTGGATCCGTGACGAGACCCTGGCACGCGGGTATCAGCCGGTGTACACGCCGCACATCGCCAAGGAGGAGTTGTGGCGGATCTCCGGACACCTGGAGAACTACGCGGAGCTGATGTACCCGGGGATGGAGCTCGACGACGGGGCCGCGTACCGACTGAAGCCGATGAACTGCCCGTTCCACATCCTGGCGTTCGGCGCCCGGACCCGGTCCTACCGCGAGCTGCCGATGCGGATCGCCGAGCTCGGCACGGTGTACCGCTACGAGCGCTCCGGGGTGGTGAACGGGATGCTGCGTGCCCGCGGTTTCACCCAGGACGACAGCCACATCTTCTGCCGACCGGACCAGGTCGTCGACGAGGTCGCCGGGTGCGTGGAGTTCGCCCGTGACGTCTACCGGGCCTTCGGGCTCGGCGAGCCCTCGCGTGTGGCGGTCTCGACCCGGCCGGAGAAGTCGTTCGGCACCGACGCGCAGTGGGCCGAGGCCGAGGACGCCGTGATCGCCGCGGTGGAGCGCACCGGCCTGGCCTACGAGACCGACCCGGGGGAGGGGGCGTTCTACGGACCCAAGGTCGACGTCCACGCCCGGGACGCGATCGGCCGGGAGTGGCAGTTGTCCACCGTGCAGGTGGACTTCAACCTCCCGGAGCGGTTCGAGATGTCCTACGTCGGCGCGGACGGCGCCAAGCACCGGCCGGTGATGGTCCACCGGGCCCTGTTCGGGTCGATCGAACGGTTCTTCTCGGTGATGGTGGAGTCGTTCAACGGGGCGTTCCCCACCTGGCTCGCCCCGGAGCAGGCCCGCGTCGTCCCGGTCGCCGCGGACTTCGATGACTACGCCCGCCACGTGGCGGCCGCGCTGCGCAGCCGCGGGGTGAGGGTCGACGTCGACGCCTCGGACGACACCCTGGGCGCGAAGATCCGGTCGGCGCAGACCTCCAAGGTCCCCTACACCCTGGTCGTCGGTGCCAGCGAACAACAGGCCCGGACGGTGGCGGTGAGGCCCTACCGCGGCGAGCAGCGCAAGGACGTCCCGCTCGACGACGTCGTCGGCGAGATCGATGCCGAGATCACCACCGCCCGAGCCGGGGCGTGAACCGGCACCGACGTCGTCGCACGGCGACCAGGAGCACGCGGTGAGTGTTGACGAGGACCCCTCCGGCCGGAGTGGTCGGTCCGGCGGCGACGCCCCCCGGGACGCCCGGCAGGACCAGCGCGGGATCGGTGTCGACGCACTGCAGCGGCTGTGGGCACCGTGGCGGTTCGGCTATCTCGCCGGTGACGATCCGATCGAGGGCTGCCCGTTCTGCGTCCTGCCAGGGCGTGGGCCGGACGCCGACCGACGATCGTTGATCCTGCACCGCGGCCGGCACGCCTACGTGATCTTCAACGCCTACCCGTACAACCCCGGGCACCTGATGATCGTGCCCTACGCGCATCACGCCGACCTCGAGACCCTCGACGCCGAGGTCGCCACGGAGATGTTCGAGCTCGGCCGGCGCACGGTGGGGGTGCTCAAGGAGCGCGTGTACGCCCAGGGGGTGAACCTCGGGATGAACCTGGGGGCCGCCGGTGGGGCCGGGATCGCCGACCACCTGCATCTGCACGCGGTGCCACGTTGGGTCGGGGACACGAACTTCATCTCGGTGATCGGTGCGTCACGGGTGCTGCCACGGGCACTCGAGGAGATGTACGAAGAGCTCGCTCCCGGGTTCGCCGACCACTGATCGCGGCGCCGGGCCTCCGGCGGGCCACCGCTGCACCGTGGCTAGAGTGGGTGTCCCTCATCGGTGAGGTCCGTGTGGCGCTTCGTTCCCGGTTCCCCGAGTACGTCGGAGCGGTGACGACACCGCTCGGGCGCGTCGTGGCCCGCACCGGCGTCACCCCGAACGTCCTGACCACGCTGGGGATCGTCTTCACCGCCACCGCCGCCGGGTTCGTCGCGGCCGGGGAGCTGGTGATCGGCGGGTGGATCCTCGTCGCCGGCGGGTTGATGGACACCCTCGACGGGGCGGTGGCCCGCGCCAACGGGCACGCCACGCCGTTCGGAGGGTTCTACGACTCGGTGAGTGACCGGATCTCCGACGCACTGGTGTTCACGGCGCTGGCCTGGACCCTGCGGGACGAACCACGGCTGTTCGTCCTCGTCCTGGTCGCGTTCGTCGCCGGCTCGGTGACCAGCTACGTGCGTGCCAAGGCGGAGGCGATCGACCTCGAGTGCACGGTCGGGATCATGGAGCGCGCCGAACGGGCGATCCTGCTCATCGTCGCCCTAGTGTTCCACCGCTGGATCCTCGAGGTCGTCCTGTGGCTGCTGGCGGTCGGGGGAGTCGTCACGGTGATCCAGCGTGTCCACCACGTGTGGTGCCAGATCGACCGTGACGTCCCCGCGGATCTGATGGCGTTGACGATGTACGACCGCGCCTGGAGCCGCGCGTTCAAGGCCGCGGCCCGCCGCTTCTACGGGGAGCGCAACTTCACCGGATCCCTCGACGACCAGCGTCGTCCCGACGCCCCCGGCGAGCACCGCCTCATCGACCCCGGATCGTCGTCATGACCCGCCGCTCGGCCGTGGACGACCTCCCCCCGCCACCGCCGGAGACCTGGCGTCAGCGGCTCACCTACTGGCAGTACCGCTCGGTGTGGGCGGTCGCCGCCGGCCTGCCGGACCGCCTCGCCCGCCGTCTGCCGGAGCGGATCGGCGGGGCGTGGTACGCCGCGGCTCCGTCGAAGCAGCGTCAGCAGGTGGCGCGCAACCTGGCGCGGGTCGCTCCGCACGTCACGGGGCAGCGGCGGGCTGCGCTGGTCCGGGCCGCCTACGTCTCCTACGCCCGGTACTGGCTGGACAGCTTCCGGTTGCACACCCGTAGCGGTGAGGAGATCTCCGCCGCGGTACGTACCGAGGGCCTGCCCTACGCCGAGGGGTTGCTGGCCGACGGCTCCGGCGGGATCTTCGCCACCGGTCACCTCGGATCCTGGGACGTCGGGGCGTACTTCGCAGCCGAACGCGGATGGGTGATGACCACCGTCGCCGAGGTCGTCGAGCCCCGGCGGCTGTTCGAGCGCTTCGTCCGGCTCCGTGAGGACGTCGGGATCGAGGTGATCCCCCTGGTGCGGGGCGGGAACATGCTCGACCGCCTCCAGGCACGGATGCGGGACGCCGGCGCGATGGCGACGCTGCTCGCCGACCGCGACCTGGGCCGCAGCGGCCCGATCGTGGAGTTCTTCGGCGAGCCGTGCCGGCTCCCGGCGGGCGCGGTCGCCCTCGCCCACCGCACCGCCCGTCCCGCGGTCGTCGGCGGGTTCCTCACCGACGGGGACGGCTACCTCGGCGTGGTGCAACCCCCGGTCCACCTCGACAGCCTGTCGTTGTACGACGGGGTGCAGCTGGTCGCCCACGAACTCGAGGCACTGATCCGACGCGCCCCCGAGCAGTGGCACGTGTTCGTGCCGAACTGGCTCGTCGACCGTGAGCCACAGCACCCCGTCGCCGACGAGTGGCGCCGCGGTGGTCCCTGGCGGCGGCTCGCCCGCGAGTCGTACCTGCGCCGGCGGCGTCGGAGCGCCGAGCGGCGTGCCGACGGCGGGTCGGCGTCGTCGGCCGGCGGGTGAGGATCTCCCTCGTCTCGCCGTACGACCTCGGCGTCCCCGGTGGGGTGCAGTCCCACGTCCTCGACCTCGCCGCGGCGCTGCGCCGTGCCGGTGACCGGGTCCAGG
>SLDB01000154.1 GCA_007125475.1 Nitriliruptoraceae bacterium
CGGGGGACCCGCGGCACCGTGCGCCGCGCCGAGAGCACGACGACGATCGCGAGCACACCGGCGGCGAGGTAGCCGGAGCGCCAGCCGTAGGTGACGGCCAACAACGGGACGCTCAACCCCGCCAGCATCGTCGTCGCCGGGGGAGCGGACTGCTTGATCCCGAACGCGGTGCCAAGCCTCCCGGCGGGGACGGCGTTCGAGAGCATCCGGTTCGCCGCGGGGGAGACGAAGCCGTGTGCCGCACCGCTGAGCATCAGCCACACCGCCAGCGACGCCCAGTTCACGGCGGTGAGCGCGATCCCGAGCGCGGAGATCGCCGCGGCCGCCGACGCGATCCGGATCGAGACGGCCGCCCCGAGGTCGTCGGCCAGGCGGCCCAGGAACGGCGAGGTGACCGCGGCACCGGCCCGGTGAAGCGCCACCGCGACCCCGAGCCCGACGGAGCCGAACCCCAGGTCGGCGGTGATCTGCACCGCCGTCGCCCCGGTGAGGAACACCGGCAGCAAGCACACGATCGTCGCCGACGCGCCCAGCGTCATCGCCCCGGCGGGGGAGCGGCGTGTCGTGGTCATCAGGGTTCGGTGTCCTCCGGCCGGATCTCCTCGGGCGGGTGACCTCTGGCCGCACGTGGCGTGTGTATGGGTGCTCGTACACGTAGGGAACCGTAGTGGTTGCCGTCGGGGCGTCGGTCGTCGCCGGCCCGATGCCGTGCGCCGCAGTTAGGCTCCTGACGACGCCGGTGCGTCCAGCCCGGTACCCGCGTGGTCGACGGGAGTCGGATGCGGTACGTGATCCACGGTGCCGGGGCTGTCGGCGGCACCATCGGTGGCCGGCTCATCGAAGCCGGCCACGACGTCGCACTCATCGCCCGTGGCCCGCACCTCGACGAGCTACGGCGCACCGGGCTGCGACTGCAGCGACCCGACGGTGACCACACACACCGCGTCGCGACGTTCGCCTCGCCGGAGGAGGCTGCGATCTCGGCCGACGACGTCGTGGTGACGGCGGTGAAGTCGCAGCACGCGGTCGTTGCCCTCGATGCGCTCGCCGCCGCGGCGCCCCCCGACACCCCGGTGGTGTGTGCGCAGAACGGGGTCGAGAGCGAACGACTCGCGCTGCGACGGTTCGCCCGGGTGTACGCGATGTGCGTGTTCGTGCCCGCCGACCACCTCGAACCGGGGGTCGTGCGAGCCTTCGGCACCCCCAGCTCCGGGTTCCTCGACATCGGCCGCTACCCGTCCGGCGTCGATGCCCTCGCTTCCCGGATCGCCGCCGACCTCGACGCCGCCGGGTTCGCCGCGCGGGCGGTCGCCGAGCCGATGCGGTTCAAGTACGCCAAGCTGCTGCACAACCTGCACAACGCCCTGGAGGCGCTCGCCGGTGGCGACGCCCGCGGCAGCGAGTTGGCCGAGCGCGTGCGCGCCGAAGCCGAGGCGGTGTTCGCCGCCGCCGGGATCGGTGTCGCCACCGACGCCGAGGAGGCAGAGCGACCCGGCGGGGCGCTGCACCGCCGGCCCATCGGTGAGCTGCGACGACGCGGCTCCTCGTCGTGGCAGAGTCTGGCGCGCGCCAGCGGCTCGATCGAGACCGACTACCTCAACGGCGAGGTGGTGTTGCTGGGGAGGCTGCACGGGGTGCCGACACCGTTGAACGCCGCGGTGCAGCAGGTGGCTCGTCGTGCCGCCCTCGACGGCGTCGCGCCGGGCACGATCCCCCTCGACGAGCTCACCGAACGGGTCCTCGCCGCCGCGGGCTGAGGCACCGGGAAGCTCGCGGGGTCGCGCCGACTTCCCCCTCCCGGAGAGGCGGACCGTGCGCGTTGTCGTAGTGTCGCCCCGCGACGGAGCGGTGGCGGGCGACGGACGAGCCAGCCCCACCGGCCACGAGGAGGTGATCCGCCGTGGGTGAGACGGCCGTCGAGCCCCACCGGTGGGGTACCCGACGGCCGGGTCTGCGCAGCACCGCCGTGGCGCCGATGATCGTGGTCGGGGCCGCTGTCGTGGCCACGACCGTGCGACTGTCGACCCCCGGGGAGATCCACTTCGACGAGGTGCACTACGTCACCGATGCCCGCGACATCCTCGAGCACGGCGTCGAGCAGCGCTCCGCGGTCCACCCGCCGGTCGGACCCCGGATCATCGCCGCGAGCATCTGGCTCCTCGGCGACCACCCACTGGGATGGCGGGCACCCGCGGCGCTGGCGGGGATCCTCACCGTCTGGCTGACGTACCTGCTGGTCCGTCGACTCGTCACCGCGCCGGTGGCGGCCGCGTTCGCCGCCCTCCTCCTCGTCCTGGACGGCGTGTTCCTGGTCCAGGCCCGTATCGCGATGCTCGACATCTTCCTGGCGATGTTCGTCGTCCTCGCCGTGTGGCTGTTCGTCGTCGATCACCAGCGGCGCACGCGGGTGGTTCCACGCGCCGGGCCGCCGACGGCCGCGATCCCGTGGGCGTTGCTCGGCTCGGGGGCGGCGCTGGGGTTGGCCACGGCCGTGAAGTGGTCCGGGCTGTTCGCGTTGGGTGCCGTGGCCGCCCTCGCGGTCGGCTTCCAGGCTGCTCACCTGCGTCGCCAGGGCGTCGCGCTCCGACGGGCGTGGCGGACGTGGCTGTGGTCCCTGGCCGGCCTCGTCGCCCTCCCCGCGGTGGTGTACGTCGCCAGTTGGACGCCGTGGCTGGCCGCCTACGACCGCACCGACGCCGGCCGGGAGGTCTGTCAGGACGTCCCGCCCGAGGAAGCCTGCCTGGCAGGGCCGGTCGAGCACGCCGCGACGCTGGTCGCCCATCATCGCCGCGTGGTGGCGTTCCACACCGGGTTGGAGAGCGACCATCGCTATCAGGCGTCACCGACGACGTGGCCGCTGCAACTGCGGCCGGTGAACTACCTCTGGGACCGCTGTGACGACCAGGGGCTGGACCGTGACGAGGAGCCGTGCGCCCCGCCCGGCCGAGCGACACAGATCCTCGCGCTCGGCAACCTCGCGGTGTGGTGGAGCGGTCTGTTGGCGCTCCCGGTGCTCGTCGGCGGTGCGGTGCGCGGCCAGATGCGCAGCCTGGTCCCGCTGACGTTGCTGCTGGGCCAGTATCTGCCGTGGCTCTTCGTCGGCCGTGCGACCTTCTCGTTCTACGCGGTTCCGATGGTGCCGTTCCTCACCGCCGGGATCGCGATCGCCGTGCTGGAACTCGATCGAGCCCGCCGGTGGAGGGGCCTGCTGGTGGGGGGCGGTGCCGGTCTCGCCGTCGGGACGGCCCTCGCCGCCGCGGCGTGGTGGCGCTCGGCGCCGGATCTGTCGACCGGTTCGGTGGTGGTGATCGCGGCTGTACTGGTGGGTGCGGCGTTCGGCGGTCTGCGCGATCGGCGGGCGGAAGCGGTCACACCTCCGCAACCGCCGAGGCGTCGGTGGCGCGCGGGCGTGATCGGCGCCCTCATCCTCCTCGCGGCGATCGCCCTGTTCACCTACTTCGCGCCGATCTGGTTCGGGCTGCCCGCCGAGACGGCCGCCATCCGGGCGCGCTGGTGGCTGTCAAGCTGGGTGTGACCCGGTGCGTTCCGCGCCGTCGCCGGTCCCGGTGCTCCGCCCGGAGCCGGGTTTCCGGGCGTGGTCCTACGCCGGGGGCATCGGCGATCGACGGCGGAGCCGCTCGGCGAGCTCCCGCGTGCGTGGTGCGTGCTCCAACCAGCCGGCGTGACGTGCAGCCAGGACGTCGTCCACGGTGTCCAGGTCGGTGCGGGGGGTGAGGAGCCGGGTCGTCAGGCCTGCGGCCTGAGCCCGTGCCACCGTCTCGTCGAGGACGTCGCCGGTGCTCATGCGCACCTCGAACAGCGAGGGGATCGGTCGCCCCGACCCGATGAGGTTGTAGCCGCCGTCGGTCGACGGTCCCAACACGACCGTCGATCCCCGCAACGCGGACACCGCCTCCCGCAGGTAGGCGGCGTCGAGGGTCGGGCAGTCGGCCCCGACGAGGACGACACCGTCGTAGCCGTGGTCGTGGAGGTCCTGCTGTGCCGCGGCGAGCCGCTCGGCAAGGCCTTGGCCGCGCTGGCGGAGGAACCGGGTACCGGTTGGCAGGTGGGGAGCGAGCTGGTCCTGCCGCCCGGTGTGCACGCACCACACCACGGCGTCCGTCACCGAGACCGTGTCGACGCAGTCTCGCAGCATCCCGACCGCCGCCTCACAGGCCTCCGCAGGATCGAGCGGCGGGCACAGGCGTGTCTTCACCTCGCCGGGGACGGGTGCCTTGGCCATCAGCCCGATCGCCGCCGTCATCGCCGACCCCGGCGGGTCGTCGCGGCGTGACGCAGCAGCACCCACCCCATCTTCGCTGCGGTCTTCACCGTCGCCCACGGCCTGCCGGTGACCTTCGATCGGCCCGCCGCCCGGTGGCGGTAGGCCACGGGTACCTCGAGGATCCGCAGGCCGCGCCGTCCGGCCCGGAGCACCATCTCCAACGGCCACCCGTAGGTCCGGTCCCGCATCCCGAGGTCCAGCAGCACCTCACGTCGAATCGCCCGGTACGGCCCGATGTCGTGGAGACGGGTTCCCGCCAACGCTCCGCACAGCCCGGCGAGGACACCGTTGGCGAGTACGGCGTGCCAGGGCATGGACCGTGGCTCGCGGCGTTGCCGGCAGCGGTGTCCGACGACGAGGTCGGCGTCGCCGGCCAGCACCGGCCCGGCCACCGCCGGAAGGTCGTCCCAGTCCAGCGACCCGTCGGCGTCGAGGAAGACGAGCACCTCGGCGCCCGTGGCCGCCTGCGCGCCCCGCCAGCAGGCCCAGCCGAACCCCCGGCGTTCTTCGACCACCACCCCAACGCCGAAACCCCGCGCGACCTCGGCCGTGTTGTCCGCGGAGCCGTTGTCGACGACGAGGACCCCGATCCCCGACGGGCGGTCGGCGAGCACGTGTGGGAGTGCCTCGGCCTCGTCGAGCGCTGGCAGGATGGCCCAGACCCGTGGCGTCGACGCCCCGGAGCCGCGTTCGGTGCGCGTCATGGCCGATCCGCCTCCGTGCCCGGCACCTCGGTGGGAGGCTCGCCGGACGATGCGTCCCACGGTCGTGGTGACGCACCGGCTGCCGCTGGCGGAACGTCCTCGGGTGGTTGCCAGATCACCGCCCGCCGTGCCCATCGACTCCGCACCGCGGCGATGGCCAGGAGCACGATCGCTCCGGCGGCGATGTTGCGCAGCGGTGTGGACAGTCGCATGCCGCCGGTGAGGAAGGCGAGGACGTCATCGTGGAAGATCGCGATGTAGGCGGCGTGCAGGAGGATCGCGAACCACCCCCACGCCCATCCGGCACCTCCCGCGACCGCGAGCGCGATGAGCGGCGCGGTGTACCACGAGAACGGCACGGTGAGGACGAACGCCGCCCCCATCAGCCACGCGGCCCGGGTGGGGGCCGGACGATGTGAGCGCAGCACGGCGATGCCCACCGCGACGGCGACGATCGGGGTGACGACCCTGCCGTCAAGCCCCAGGGCGCGCACGAGCCGGAAACGGTCGGCCGTGGTGTACCCCTCCTCGTCGAGGTAGCCGGTGGTGAGGTAGCCGAAGACGTCCGTTCCCGCCGAGAGGTACAGCAGGTAGCCGGCGAGCAGCACCCCGACCGCGGTGACGCCCTGCCCGATGGCCGGTCCCCACCGCCACACCGTGTCGCGGCCGCGGGCGAACGCGGCCACGAGCATCAGGGGGAAGAGCTTGACGCCGGCCGCGACCCCGATCAACGCCCCGGCCCCCAGGTGCCGCCCACGCCACCACAGCAGGGTGGCGGCCACCGCCGCCAGGACGACGAAGGCGTCGACGTGCCCGGAGAGGCCGAACGCCATGATCGGGAGCGGGTTCCAGGCGTAGGCCACCACCCGGCGTGGGTCCCGACCCGCGGCCGTGAGCACCACCACCAGCAGCACGATCGCGGCGAGGTCGGCGAGGCTGACCAGCGCCTTCCAGCCGGTGGTCGTGTCCAGGCCGACCAGGTTCGCCCCCAGGAACGTCAGCTGGGCGACGGGCGGGTAGATCGTGCGGGCGAACTTGCGGTTGATGGGCTCCCACAGGTCGTCGCGCAGCTCCTCCAAGGCGGGGTCCTCGGGGGCGTGCACGTAGGGGTTGATGCCGCTGGCCTGGACCTGGCCGTCCCACAGGTACCGGTACATGTCCGTGGACAGCGCCGGCTCCAGGGGCACGAGCACCACCCGCATCAGCGCCGCGCCGACGATCACCACCGGCAGCGCGTGACGGACCCGTACCCGCGGGGTGAGCCAGGTTCCGACACCGAGCACCGCCGCTCCGGAGGCCAACATCGCCCAGTACACCCCGCCACCCCACCCCTGTTGTCCCAGCACACCGAAGGTGAGGTAGGTGGCCACCGCCACGGTCGCCGCGACGATGAGCGCCACCGCCGTCCGCGTCGGACCGGCGCCGTCGGCCCCTCGCGGCCGGTTGGCAGCCTCCTCGAGGTTCACCCGTCGGCCGTCGGTGGCCGGCACCGGTCGACCACCTCGGTGATCATTGGAGGTCGCCGCCGGTCGGGAAGCCCTCCTCGCGGAGCCGCTGGAGCGTGTCCTCGCTCGTGGGGAGCTGGAGGCTGGTCGCGTAGCGGGTGAGCATCATCGTGGCACCGATGAGCATGGTCGCCTCGATCACCTCGGAGTCGGAGAAGTGGCGACGCACCGCCTCCTCGACGTCGTTCGACGGTGCCTGCAGTGAGCCGGCGACGGCGTCGACCCATCCCACCAGGGCGACTTCGGCCGGGTCGTCGATCGCCTCGGGTGCACCTTCGTCCCGCAGGGCCCGCACCTCGTCGATGCTCAACCCGGCTTCACGGGCGACCACGGTGTGTGTCTCGGTGCAGTACCGGCACGACTGCAACCGGGAGGTCCGCAGCACGATGATCTCCTTGGTGCGGAACGACAGCGCCGAGGGGCCGAACACGGTGCCCAGGAACGGCATCGCCGCCTCGAGCAGCTCCGGGACGTGGGCCAGGCTCGCCACGATCGGGCCGGGGTCACCGTCGGCGAAGTACCGCTTCGCCGTCAGCGGTGCCTGTGCTTCGTCGAGCAATCCAACCACGGCCATGCGTCTTCCTTCGGCGAGCTTCGGCGAGTCGGTGTCGTGCGCGGAATGAACCCGAGCCTCGACGGGGACATTCCACCGTGGGTCGTCGCCACGGTCGTGGGCGGCGAGTCCTCAGGATGGCACACGCCGCGTCAGCCCGGTGGCTGTCGCAGCGACGCCGTGGCGAACTCGCGCATTCCCTCGTGGAACGGAACCTCGGCGGTGAAGCCGAGCACCTGTGATGCACGTTGTGGCGATGCGAAGACGTGCCGAACGTCACCGAGCCGGTACTCGCCGGTGGTGACCGGGGCCGGCCCGCCGCCCAC
>SLDB01000199.1 GCA_007125475.1 Nitriliruptoraceae bacterium
CCGATGCCCTCCGTGGCCGTGGCTACCGTGTCACCGACGTCGGGAACGCCGACGGCGTCCGGGAGACCACCCTGGTGCGCCACCCCCCGGACCTGCGGGCCGAGGCGGAGCTGGTCGCCGGTGAGGTGCCCGGTGCCGTGGAGTTCGCCGCGAGCGAGGAGGTCGACACGGTGACGCTGATCCTGGGACGCACCGCGGGGGATCCGTCGTGACCGCGCCGCAGGTGCTGATGGTGTGTCTGGGCAACATCTGCCGGTCCCCGACCGCCGAGGCGGCGGTGCGTGAAGCCGCCGACGACGCGGGGGTCCGGGTCGAGGTGCGGTCGGCGGGCACCGGTTCATGGCATCTCGGAGCTCCACCCGATGCGCGGATGCGCCGTGCCGCGGCCGAGTCCGGACTCACCCTCGGGGGCACCGCCGAGCAGGTCGACGCCGAGGCGATCGCCGCCGCCGACCTGGTACTCGCGATGGACTCGGCGAACCTGGCGGAGCTCCACCGTCTCGCCGAGGAGCACGGCCTCGACACCCCGATCCGGCGGTTCCGGGAATTCGACGCCGAGGCGGACGGCGACCTCGACGTGCCGGACCCGTACTACGGCGGGGAGGACGGCTTCCGCGAGGTCGTCGAGATGTGCCGCCGCGCTGCCCACGGCGTCGTCGCCACCCTCGCCGAGCGGTGAGCACAGCGGCGTACGAGGTGCGTCACGTGGGCGTGGGGCTCCGCGACGCCCCGTCGGACGGCCGCACCGCCACGCGGTGACGTGGTCGGGCACCCACGTTGCGTCGCCAGGGTGCGTGACGAGTACGGTGACGCCGGGGGGAAGGAGGACATCGATGGGTGTCGTGATCAAGGTCCTGGTGAACGCCGGGGCGCTGTGGGTCGCCGTGACGATCCTCGACGGCTTCCACTTCGACTTCGACGACGGCACGATCCCGGCGTTCCTCGCGATCGCCCTCCTGATGGGGGTGGTGAACGTCGTCGTCCGCCCGGTGCTCACCGTGCTGTCGCTCCCCTTGATCGTCCTCACCCTGGGGTTGTTCCTGCTGGTCGTGAACGCTGTCTCCCTGGCGATCGTGGTGTGGCTCTCGGAGGTCCTCGGGCTCGGACTGGTGAGTGACGGATTCGGCTGGACGCTGGTCGCGGCCATCGTGGTCGCGGTGGTGTCGTGGCTCCTGGAGATGGTGCTGGGACGGTGAGCGACGGCTCGGCTACTCGTTGGCACGAGCGTCGGCGTCGACCTCGAGTTCGGCGATCAGCCCCCGGACCCGCGCTTCGATCTCGTCGCGCACCGAGCGGACCACCTCGGTGGGGGCGCCCGCCGGGTCGGTGAGCTCCCAGTCGACGTACCGCTTCCCGGGGAGGACCGGGCAGGTGTCGCCGCACCCCATCGTGACCACCACGTCGGCGGCGTCGAGCTGGGCGTCGTCCCAGGCACGGGGGGTACGGCCGGCGATGTCCACCCCGCGCTCGGCCATCACCGCCACCGCCGCCGGGTTCACCGTCTCCGCCGGGTTCGAACCCGCCGACAGCACCCGGACGCCGTCGCCGGCGAGGTGTTGGAGGAACCCGGCCGCCATCTGGGAACGTCCGGCGTTGTGCACGCACAGGAACAGCACGGTCGGGGTGGCGTCGTCGGTCATGGCCGGCTCCTATCGGTGGGTCACGTCGGTGGGTCGGGGTTCGTCGGTGTGGGGGCGGTGTGGGACGACGACGTCGGCCGCCTCGGCGGGGCGTGGGTCGTAGAGAAACGAGATCACGACCACCCCCACGGCGGCCCCGATGAGCTGTCCGAGGAGGAAGCCGGGGACGTCGACCGGACGGATCCCGGTGTAGGTGTCGGTGAGGACGCGGGCGATCGTGACCGCGGGGTTGGCGAACGACGCCGAGGCCGTGAACGCGATCGCCGCGGTGATGTAGGCACCGACGGCGACGGCGACGACCCGGCCCCCGCCGGAGCGCACGAGCCCGAAGATCACGACCAACAGTCCGGCGGTCGCGGCGGCTTCGGCGGCGACGTTCCCCCACCCGGCACGAGCGGTGGCGGCGAGCTCGACGACCGGCAGGCCGAACGTCACCGCGGTGAACACGGTGCCGCCGACCGCACCGATGAGCTGGGCGGAGAGGTAGGACGCCGCCTGTGGCCAGGTCACCCCGCCGAACCACGCGTTCGCCAGCGTCACCGCGGGGTTGAGGTGGGCCCCGGAGACCGGCCCGAAGGCGAGGATCAGCGCGACCAGGGCGAGCCCGACGACGACGGCGTGCTGGAACAACGCCCCACTCGCCGACCCGTCATGGGCGACGGCGATCCCGGAACCCACCACGGCGGCGAGGAGACCGGCCGTGCCGAGCGCCTCGGCGAGCCAGCACCGCAGGCCGCCGCTCACGCGGTCACCCGCACGTGCCGGGCCAGCACCTCGACCCGGGCCTCGATCGCGTCGAACGCGGCCTCGAACGAGTCCGACGACGAGCCGACAGGGTCCGGGACCGACCAGTGCAGCACCGGGGTCGCGAACGGCACGCCGTCCTCTTGGGCCCGGTCGCACACGGTGACCTGCAGCGTCGGCGGCTCGGCGCCGACGTCGACGCCCGTGGGACGGTGGTCAGCGAGGTCGACGCCACGCCGGGCGCCGACCGCGACGGCGGTGGGGTCGACCACCGGTGCCGGCGCAGCTCCGGCCGACCGCGCCATGCCCCCGGTGCGGCGGCGCCACACCGCCGCGGCGTACGGCGAGCGCGCCGAGTTCGCGGTGCACAGGAACAGCACGTCGGCGGCGGGGGTGTCGACGCGCCCGGCCGTGTCGATCCCTCCGTGCCACGGCGTCGACGGCCCGGCAGCCAGGTACCCGGCGACGCCGTCGAGCAGGGTGACGTAGCGACGGCGACGGTCGCCCTCGGACACCAGTCGCCGCACGATCCCCGACGACTCGAGGACGTCGAGGTGGTGGGCGAGGAGGTTCGCCGGGATCTGCAGGCGTGCGGACAGCTGCGACGGCGTGCGGTCGGTGAGGGCGAGCTCCTCAGCGATCGCGAGGCGGTGCGGCTCACCGAGGGCGCGGTGCACCGCCGCCCGTCCGGCGAGGGTCCCCGAGCGAGGCGGGGACGATCCGGGATCCGTCACCACCGACTCCTCGCGCCGCCGGGCACCGGTACGTGGCGCCGCGGGCGGGATATTACCTCAATGCCTATTGAATTACGATCCGGTTCCGCGGGGCAGCTCCGGGGCGCCCGCCCGGTCAACGTGGGCGGGCCGGTGGTAGCGTCCCGCCGTCGACGACGAGGTGGGGTCCCGTGCGATACCTCGATGGGCACGCACCAGTGCACGACCTCACCTACGAGGACGTGTTCCTCACCCCGTCCCGCTCGGCGGTGCCGTCCCGCACCGACGTCCGACTCGACCCGGTCGACGGCTCCGGAGGGTCGGTCCCGCTCGTCGCTGCGAACATGACCGCCGTCTCCGGGCGGCGGATGGCCGAGACCCTGGCCCGGCGAGGCGGCCTCGCGGTGATCCCCCAGGACATCCCCGTCGACGTCGTCGCCGACGTCGTGTCGTGGGTCAAGGACCGCCACCCGGTGTTCGAGACCCCGATCATCCTGGGGCCGACCGACACCGTCGGCGCCGCGCTGGCCCTGATCCCCAAGCGCGCCCACGGCGCCGCCGTCGTCGTCGACGACGACCACCGCCCCATCGGCGTCGTCACCCTCGCCGACCTGGGCGGCGTCGACCGCTTCACCCAGTTGTCGCGGGTCATGTCCCGGGATCCCGCGACCCTCCCTGACGACGTGGACCCGCGCGCCGCCTTCGACCAGCTCGAACGTGTCCGCCACCGTCTCGCCCCCGTCGTCGACACCGAAGGACGGCTGGCGGGGCTGCTGACACGTACCGGCGCCCTGCGGTCCACGCTGTACGCCCCGGCCCTCGATGCCACCGGGAGGCTGCGCATCGCCGCGGCGGTCGGGGTGAACCGTGACGCGGTGGACACCGCCGAACGGCTGCTCGGGATCGGCATCGACGTCCTCGTCGTCGACACCGCACACGGCCACCAGGAACGCATGCTGCAGGTCCTGGCCGGGGTCCGGTCACTCGACCCCGGCGTCCCGGTCGTCGCCGGCAACGTCGTGACCCGACAGGGCGTGGGCGACCTGGTCGAGGCCGGCGCCGACATCGTCAAGGTCGGGGTCGGACCCGGTGCGATGTGCACCACCCGGATGGCCACCGGGGTCGGCCGCCCCCAGTTCTCCGCGGTGGCCGACTGCGCCGATGAGGCACGCGAGCTCGGCGCACACGTGTGGGCCGACGGCGGGGTCCGCCACCCGCGCGACGTCGCCCTCGCGCTGGCGGCCGGTGCGTCGAACGTGATGATCGGCTCGTGGTTCGCCGGGACACACGAATCCCCCGGCGACCTCGAGCACGACGCCGACGCCCGCCCGTACAAGATCTCGTTCGGGATGGCCTCGGCGCGGGCGGTCCAGGCCCGCACCGAGGACGAGGCCGCGTTCGACCGCGCCCGGAAGTCGCTGTTCGAGGAGGGGATCTCCTCCGGGCGCCAGTACCTCGACCCGGCCCGCCCCGGGGTCGAGGATCTGTTGGACACCATCGTCGCCGGGGTGCGCAGCGCGTGCACCTACGCCGGCGCCGGCGACCTCACCACGTTCCACGACCGGGCGGTGATCGGGGTGCAGACGCGGTCGGGGTACGCCGAGGGCCAGCCACTGAGCCGCGGCTGGTAGGTCTACGCCGCGAAGATCGCCGCGATCTCTCCCCGCCGTTCGGCGTCGAGCTCGGGCAGCACCTCCAACGCCCCCATGTTCTCGGCGACCTGGTCGGGGTGTGAAGCCCCGGTGATCACCGTCGAGACGTCGGGGTTGGACGCACACCACGCGATCGCCAGCTGCCCCATCGTGCACCCCAGCTCGGAGGCGACGCCGCCGAAGCGGCGGAGCGCCTCCTCGTAGCGGCGACGGGCACCCTCGTCGCCCACCCAGCCGTACCGCCCGCGTGTGGCCCGGCTCCCCGGTGGGACGCCATCGAGGTACTTCCCCGTCAACAGCCCCGAGGCCAACGGCGACCACGTCGTCGTGCCCAGCCCGATGTCGGTGTAGAGCCGGGCGTACTCCCGTTCCACCCGGTCACGGTGCAACAGGTGGTACTGCGGCTGCTCGGTGATCGGCGTGTGCCAGCCGTGGCGGTCAGCGATCTCGTAGGCAGCACGGATCTCGTCGGCGCGCCATTCGCTCGTCCCCCAGTACAGCGCGTGCCCACGGTCGATCACGTCCGACATCGCCCGGACCGTCTCCCGCAGGGGCGTGTGCGGGTCGGCGCGGTGGCAGTACACGACGTCGAGGTGATCGAGCCCGAAGCGTTCCAGCGATGCCTCGACCGCTCCCAGCAGGTACTTGCGGTTCAACGTGTGGCGCATGTTCGGGTCGTCGTGCAGACCCCAGAAGTACTTGCTCGTCACCACGTAGCTGTGACGCTCCCAGCCCAGGGTCCGGATCGCCTCCCCCATCACGCGCTCGGACTCGCCACCGGCGTAGACCTCCGCGTTGTCGAAGAAGTTCACGCCGGCCTCTCGGGCGGCGGCCATGCACGCGGCGGCGCGCTCGACGTCGAGCTGCCCGCCGAACGTCACCCACGACCCGAAGCTGAGAACGGAGACCTGCAGCCCACTGCGCCCGAGCCGGCGGTACTCCATCGGTGCCTCCTCGCGGCCTGATCGGTGGTCACGACCCACCACACGGTACTCAGGCTGTAGCGTCACGAACTCTGACGCGGGAGGCGCACATGGGGATCGTCCTGGTCACGGGAGCGACGGGGTTCATCGGCGGCCGTGTGGCGTCCCGGCTCACCGACCGCGGTGAGTCGGTCCGCGCGATCGTGCGGCGAGCGTCGGACGGCCTCGCCCAGCTCGGGATCGACCAGCGTGACGGCGGGCTGGAGGGGCTCGACGACGCCGCGTTCGACGGGGTGGACCGTGTCGTTCACGTCGCCGCCTCTTTCGACGGCGACCTCGCCACCGCCCGCGCCGTCAACCGTGACGCGACCCGGCGACTCGTCGAATTGGCCGTCACCCACCGGGTGACGCGGCTTGTCCACGTCTCCACCACGGCCGTGTACGACCAGGCCCGGCTCGGTGACGTGGTGATCGACGAGTCGGCGCCCCTGCGCACCGCCGAGAGCCTGCCGTCGGCGACCGGGAACGCCCCCCCGACGTACGGCGTGACGAAGGCCGAGGGCGAGTCCGCCGTGGAGGAAGGCCGCCGCCACGGGCTCTCCGCGGCGATCGTCCGCCCGCCGGCGGTCCTCGGAGCCGGCCCCACCTCGACGTGGGGCACCCGAGTCCCGCGGAACCTGCTTGCCGGTCACGGCTTCGCCCGCCACCCGGATTCCACCTACGCCTGGGTCCACGTCGACGACCTGGCCGAGGCTACGCTCGCGGCGATGGACGTCGACGGCGACACGACCGTGAACGTCGTCGCCGGGCACGAAACCGTCGGCGCCTACCTACGGCGGGTGGTCGACGCGTTGCCGCGGCCGGTGACGATCCCCGAGGTCACGGATGCGCCGTGGCGTGGCTCCTATACCACCGACCGCCTCCGCGACGACCTCGGGCTCACACCACGCTTCGGCTTCGCCGAGGCGATGGACGAGATCGCCGCCTGGTGGCAGCAGGACGGGATGAACGCGACCGAAGGGTGAACCATGACGATGCGACCCCCCGCGGCCGGGGCCCGTCGCTCCGTGCCGCGTGACCCGACCGACGAGCAGCGTGAGCGTCTCCGGTTCCTCCTCGAGGACCCGGAGACGTGGGTGCTCCGGTACGGCTGGGAACGCTTCCTGATGCGCGGAGACCACGCCACGTTGGTACCGACCTCCGACCTCACCAACGACCAGCGGGCCGCCGCGGTGGCGTGGCTGCGGCAGCAACGCCACCGGCTCTACCTCGCCCTGGAAGGGGGGACCTCGGCCCCGGACGGGTGGATCGAGGAGTTCCCGCTGATGGCCCGGCTCCTGGAGGAGGGCCCCACCCCGCTGTCCCGGTCGACCACGGGGTGACGCCGGTCGGTCAGCCGCCGGAGTGCCCCGACGTCGCGGCGACCGACTCGGCCAAGCGCTGCATCCCGGCGATCCAACGCTGCGGGTCGTCGGCCTTGCGGCGGTAGAGCTCACCGACCTCGGCATGCGGCAGCACCAGGAACCGGCCGTCGTCGAGCGCGTTCACCACCGCGTCGGCGACCTCCGCCGGGGTGAGCACGACCCCTGCGCGGCGCACGACCGCCTCGGCGACGTCACCGGCGCCGGTGCGGAGCAGGTCGGTCTCGACGCCCTGCGGGCACAACGCGGAGACCTGGATCCCCCGTTGGCCGTACGTCA
>SLDB01000045.1 GCA_007125475.1 Nitriliruptoraceae bacterium
GAGGCCGCCCGCGTCACCCCCGGTGGGCCGGTCCCCGTGGCCGCGCCAGCTTCGGCGGTGACCGGGTCGGCCCCCCTCGCCGCCGACGTCGTCCTCGCCGGTACCGGGCACGAGTTGGTGTTGGCGTTGTGGGGGCGACGGCCACTCGCCCCGGTGGCCACCGGCGACACGGCCCGCCTGGCGGCGTTCCGAGGATTCGTGCGGACGTGACCGGCCCGCCGGTCACCACGGGGCCGTGCGGGGCGACCGAGTGGACAGCAACACTTCGGGGGCCGTACTGTCTCGCGCCGAGCCGGTCGGTGCCCGCTGGCGCGACCGCGTGTGGATCCCGGAACGGGGGATGGTGACGGACGTCGACGGCGAGTCGCGTGGCCAGGGCCTGCCCCGCACCGTGATCTGGATCGGGGTCGTGACGTTCCTCGTCGTCCTCGGCTTCGGGTTGGTGCCGCCGGCGCTCCCGCGGTACGCGGTGCACTACGGCCTGTCCAACGCCGAGGTCGGGATGCTGCTGACCGCGTTCTCGACGGGGATGCTGGCGTTCTCGCTGCCCGGCGGGATGATCGCCGACCGCCTCGGCTTCCGTCGCGTGGCCCTCACCGGCTGCACCCTGACCGCGCTGGCCGCCGCGTTCGCCGCGACGCTCCCGCCGTTCTGGATCCTCATCGCCGCCCAGTTGGCCCAGGGGATGGGGGCGGCGTTGTACATGACCGCCGGGATCGCCGCGATCGTCGCGCAGACACCCGACGATCGCGTCGGGCGGGCGACCGCGACCTACCAGGGCATCACGCTGTTGGGGATGTCGGTGGCGCCGGCGCTGGGCGGGACCGCCGTACAGGTGCTGGGCCTGCCCGGTCCGTTCGTGCTCTACGCCGTCGCCGCCACCGTCGGGATCGCCGTCTCGGCGGTCGTCCTCCACGACCCACCACCCGACGAGGAGGCGGTCACCGACACTGGTGAACCCGTCGCCCACGTCCCCCAGCGCACCCTGATCCGACGACTGCTGACCACCCCCGCCGCGGCGATCGCCCTGGCGGTGTCGTTCTTCACGCACTGGGCCGTCGGGGGGGTGCGCAACACCCTCGTTCCGCTGTTCGGGGAGGCGTCGCTGGCGATGACGCCGGTGACGATCGGGTGGCTGCTCACGGCCACCGCGGTCGCGAACGTCGCGGTGATCCGGCACGCCGGGAGGGTGATCGACCGGGGTCGGCGCGTGGTGACGATCGTGTCCACGGCCGTGTTCGCGTTCGCGATCGGCGCGGCCGGGTTCGCGGCCGCACCGTGGGCGCTGTTCGCCGCGATCCTCCTCTTCGGTGCGGCGAAGGGGTACTCGGCGGTGGTCCCGATCGCGGTGATCACCGACGTCGCCGACCGGCGTGTGTACGGTTCGGCGATCGGGTTCCAGCGCACCGCGACGAGCCTGGGGTTGGCGACCGGCCCGTTCACCGCCGGGCTGTTGGCGGACACCTTCGGGTTCCGGGCGTCGTTCCTGGTGGCCGCGGCGCTCGTCGCCGGTGCAGCGGTGCTGGCGGTGGCGATGCCCGAGACCCACCAGGCCGCCCGGCGCTCCGGCGAGGGTGACGCCGAGACCCAGGGCGGATCGGATCCGCCCCCATCGCAGACGGAGGAGGAGGCATGATCGGCGCGGACGGGGCCACCACGTCGGCGTACGACGCCGCGGTAGCCGTGACGGCGGGCCGGGGTGGCTCGTACCACGGCGAGGTGGCCGCCGGCTGGGAGGTCGGTGACGTACCCAACGGCGGGTACCTGATAGGGATCGCCGTCGAGGCGGTCCTCGCCGAGCTCCAGCTCCCCGATCCGCTGAGCACCACCACCCACTTCCTGCGACCCGCCGAGCCGGGGCCGGTCACCCTCGCCGTTGAGCGCGTACGCCGGGGCCGGCGGCACGGCACCGCGACGGTGACGATGCGCCAGCACGACCGCGACGTGCTGCGGGTGCTGGCCACCGCGGCCGACCTCGCCGTCGCGGACGGCCCGTCGTTGAACCTGCGACACCCACCCCGGCTCCCCGAGATCACCACCTGCCCGACCCTCGAGGAGGCCGGCCCCTTCATCGAACGCCCGATCTCCCGGCACCTCGAGATGCGGTTCGACCCGGACCACCTCGGGTTCCTCGACGGCCGCCCCAGCGGTGACGGGGTGATCGCCGGCTGGGCCCGGTTCGCCGACGGGCGGGGACCCGACGTCCGTTGCTGCGCGGTGTTCGCCGACGCCTTCCCGCCGTCGAGCACCAACCTCGAGCTCGATGTGGAGCGGGCACCGACCCTCGAGATGACCGTGCACGCACGGGCCCGTCCCTCCCCCGGATGGCTGCGCCAGGTCGTCCGCACCGAGGTCGTCACGGACGGCTACATCATCGAGGACGGTGAGCTGTGGGACGCGACCGGCGTCCTCGTCGCCCAGTCCCGTCAGCTCGCCCTCGCCCCGCGTCGCCGTTCGTAGGCCACACCAGCGTCGAGGTGGCGACTACCGTGCCCGCCGACGACGACGAAGGGTGAGGGATGCTGCCGGTGACCGACGGGTTCGAGGTCAGCCACAACGGGGTCGCGGTCCGGTGCGGGCCGGGGGCCGTGGCGGGGATGGGCGAGCTCATCGCCTCCAACGGCGGTCGTCGGGCGATGATCGTGTGCGGGGCGAACGTCGCGAAGAACGACGACGTCATCGGTCCCCTCCGCGAGGGCCTCGGGGACCTCTTCGTGGGGCTGTTCGACGGCACCACCCCGCAGAAGTCGATCTCCTCGGTGTACGCCGGGATCGACCGGATGCGAGAGCTCGACGCGGACGTCCTGGTCGGGGTCGGCGGCGGGAGCAGCCTCGACATCGCCCGCCAGATCAGTGCGTTCGCCGCCGACGGCCGCAGCGTCGAGGAGGTCCGTGACGCGGCGGCGGCCGGCACGCTCACCCCGCCGACGCCGCAGCCGGGTGCCGCCGCGGCGGTGATCGTGCCCACCACCCTGGCCGGCGCCGATCTCTCCCCGGCCGGTTCGATCGAGGTCCTCTCCCCGGAGGAGACCGAGTCCGGTCAACCGGTGCGCACCGAGGGCGTGACCGTGCCGCTGGGGGTGTACTTCGACGTGTCGCTGTTCGCCCACACCCCACGGTCGGCGATGATCGGCTCGACGATGAACGGCTTCAACAAGGGGGTCGAGACGCTGTACTCGCCGCGGGCCACCGCCCTCAGCGACGCGCTGGCCTCCCACGGGGTGCGCCTGATGTCGGCCGGGATCCGTGCCTTCGGTGACGACTACGCCCACGGCCTGCAGACCGCGGTCTCCGGGTTGGTTCTCTCCCAGATGGAACGCCGCGTCTCGATCATCCACGCCGTGGCCCGCGGGGTGTCCCGGTTCACCGAGGTCCAGCAGGGGGTGGCGCACGCCATCCTCGCCCCGCACGTCGTGCGGTACGTCCTGTCGGTCGCCGACGCCCGCCGCCGGCTGCTCGCCTCGGCGTTCGGGGTCGATGACACCGGCACCGACGCCGACGTCGCCGACCGGGTCGTCGCCGCGCTCACCGAGGTCCGCGACAGCATCGGGGTGCCCGGCCGGCTCTCGGAGGTGATCGACGTCGGATCCTTCAACCTCGACGCCGCCGCGTCCTACGTCCAGGACCAGCCGTTGATGGCCGGCGCCCCGTTGGAGCGTCCCGCCACGCTCGAGGAGTTGCGTGGGATCTTCGAGGCCGCGTTCTAGACCCCGCCGTACGCAGAGCCGACGCGACACCGGAGACCGCATGACCACCACCCGCGAGATCCTCGAGGACCTCGTCGCCTTCGACACGACCAGCCGAGGCTCCAACCTCGCGTTGATCGGGTACGTCGAGGCGATCCTCGACGCCCACGGCGTCCCGAACCGGCGGGTGATGAGCCCGGACGGTGACAAGGCGAACCTGCTGGCCAGGATCGGCCCCGACGTCCCCGGTGGGGTGGTGCTGTGCGGGCACACCGACTGCGTCCCCGTCGACGGTCAGCCGTGGGAGACCGACCCGTTCACCCTCGTGGAGGACGCCGGTCGGCTGTACGGCCGGGGGACCAGCGACATGAAGGGGTTCATCGCGGCGGTGCTCGCGGCGCTGCCGGACATGGTCGAGGCCGAGCTGGCACGCCCGATCGTGCTCGCGCTCACCTACGACGAGGAGGTGGGCACGGTCGGGGCCCCCTCGGCGGTCGCCGGGCTCCACGAGTGGTACCCGTCCCCGAGCGCCGTCCTGGTGGGCGAGCCGACCTCGATGGAGGTCGTCACCGATCACAAGGGGGTGTGGGCGTTCACTGTCGACGTCGAGGGCAAGGACGGGCACTCCAGCCAGCCGCAGTTCGCGGCGAACGCGATCGCCGCCGCGGCCAGGATCGCGGTGTACATCGACGACCTCGCGACCCGGCACCGTGAGGCCGAGGCCGACCCGCGGTTCACCCCGCCCTACACCACCTTCAACCTCGCCCTCGTCGAGGGCGGGACCGCGATCAACATCGTCCCGCGCCGTTGCCGACTGCGCTGGGAGTACCGCGCGGTACCGGCCGACGACAACGCCGCGATCGCCGACGACGTCGAGCGCTTCATCCGCGAGGACGTCGTTCCGAGGCTGCGGAACCCCACCGGGGTGGGCGACGTCACCGTCACCCCGCGACGCCCGACGCGGGCGCTGTCGCGTGAGGACGACGGCGTGGCCGAGGCGTTGGCGCGCCGCCTGGCCGGGTACGACGGTCCGACCCGCACGGTGCCGTTCGGGACCGACGGGGGCCACTTCCAGGCCGGCGGGTTCTCCACGGTGATCTGTGGCCCGGGATCGATCGACCAGGCGCACACGCCGAACGAGTGGATCGAGGTCCTCCAGCTCGACGCCTGCGACGAGTACCTGCGCCGCCTCGTCGACGAGCTCTCCGCGTAGACGCACCCACCGCCGGGCGTCGCGTTCGGGCGGCGGCCGGTGCGAGGCCGCACCCGGCCGGCCTCACCCCGTCGAGGTGAACCGCGGGTCGGTCGCGTAGGGGAAGTCGCGGAGCTCGCTGCCGGGGTCGTCCCGGTCGAAGGTCCAGTACTGGCGGATCTCGGTGATGGCGTCGCCGTCGAAGTCGTAGTGGTCCGATCCCCGCACCGTGAACGGGCCGGCGTCGGACTCGCCGGTCATCGTCCACTCGACGGCGACGTGGTCACCTTCCTCGACGGTGGTGTCGACGTACCACCGGGCCCCTCCCCACTGCTCCCGGATCCGCACCCACCACGCCCCGATCGCCTCGGCGCCGCGGACCGGGCGGACGTTGGTGTCGTAGACCACCGCGTCCTCGGCGAACGCCGCGGCGATCCCCGCCGCGTCGGCGTTCGAGCACCGCTCGAAGTACTCGTGGACGAGTCGCGTGCGGTCTCCCATGCGCGGGGTCCTTTCGGTTCGCGGCCAGTGGATGGTTCGTCGTGGGGCGTGGGGGGTGCGTGGTCACGGCAGGTATTGGGGCCGTGCCGGGGGGTGGGTAGGATCCGCCTCACACCCGGGGACGAGACGAGGATACGCACCGTCATGCAGGGACCGCTCGAAGGCATCCGTGTCGTGGATCTCGCGACGACGTTCTCCGGCCCGTACTGCGGGATGCAGCTCCGGGACCTCGGCGCCGAGGTGATCAAGGTCGAGGCGCCGATGGGCGACATCACGCGGAGCCTGGGGACCCGACGCAACCCGGGGATGGCCAGCGTCCACCTCGCGGTGAACCGCGGCAAGCGCAGCATCGCGCTGAACCTCAAGAGCGACGAGGGCCGCGGCGTGCTGCTGCGGCTCCTGGCGGAGTCCGACGTGCTGCTGCACAACATGCGCAGCCGGGCGACGAAGAAGCTCGGGATCGACTACGCCAGCCTCGCCGAGCAGTTCCCGCGGCTGGTGTACTGCGGGGTGTACGGCTTCGGGGAGAGCGGGCCGTACGCCGGCAAGCCCGCCTACGACGACATCATCCAGGCGGTCTCGGGGTTGGCGTCGGTGCAGGGGCAGGCACGGTCGGTCCCCGGTGACGAGCCGGCCTACGTCGCGAGCTCCGTCGCCGACAAGGTCGCCGGGTACGCCGCCACCGTCGGGATCCTGGGTGCGCTGGTTGCCCGCTCGGTGACCGGCCGCGGCCAGGAGGTCGAGGTCCCGATGTTCGAGGCCGTCACGGCGTTCAGCATGCTCGAGCACCAGGGTGGGCACGCCTTCGTCCCGCCCGCCGGGCCGCCGCTGTACCCGCGGCTGATGTCGGAGAACCGCAAGCCGTACCCGACCAAGGACGGACACCTCGCCGTGGTCGTCTACACCGGCGGGCACTGGGTGCGGTTCCTGGAGTACGTGGGGCGCGGCGACATGCTCGACGACCCGCGGTACGCCGACGACGCGGCGAGGGCGGAGAACATCGACGACCTCTACCAGGTCGTCGCCGACGAACTGCAGACCCGTACCTCCGCCGAGTGGTTGGCGGCGTTCGAGGAGCTCGACATCCCGGCGATGAACGTGAACACCCCCGACGACCTCCTCGAGGACCCCCACCTGCGTGACGTCGGGTTCTACCGCGAGGTCGAGCACCCCACCGAAGGCGGTCTGCGCCAGATGCGTTCCCCGCTGGTGTACTCCGACACCCCGCTGGGGGACCCCGGTCCACCGGCGCTCCTCGGTGAGCACGGCGTGGAGATCCTCGATCAACTGGGGTACTCGTCGGCGGAGATCGACGAGCTCATCGCCCAGGGGGCGGTGATCGCGGCGACCGAGCCGGTGTGACCTCGCCGGCGCGGTCGGAGGCGGTTTGGGCCGCCGGCGACGACCCGGCGCCGTGCGCGGCAGTAGGATCGCCCGGTGACGGACAGCGGGGGTGGCCCCTCACCGGGGAGGCCGCTGGAACCGGTCCGATGCGACGTTGGGAGGCGACGTGCCGTACGTACTCACCGAGGAGCAGGAGTCCTTCCGGGCCTCGCTGCGGCGGTTCCTCGAGACCCATTCGACCGAGGCCGCGGTACGACGGCTGGCCGAGTCGCGCACCGGGTACGACGACGAGGTCTGGCGGCAGATGGCCTCGCAGCTCGGGCTCCAGGCGATCGTGATCCCCGAGGCCCACGGCGGCTTCGGGCTCGGCCACCGTGACCTCGCCCTGGTGTTCGAGGAGATGGGTCGCGTCCTCTACAGCGGCCCGTACCTGGCCACCGTCGGGCTCGCCACGAATGCGCTGTTGGCCTCGGGCGACGAGGAAGCGGCGGCCGCCCACCTCCCGGCGATCGCCGACGGTTCCTCGATGGCGACGCTGGCGTTCACCGAGGAGGACGCCGACTGGGACGTCCCCCAGCTGCGGACCACCGCGCGGTCCGACGGGGAC
>SLDB01000010.1 GCA_007125475.1 Nitriliruptoraceae bacterium
CGATGCGGCCGCCCATGAACCCGGCGACGACCCCCATGAGCGAACCGACGATCCCGCCGAGGAGGACCGAGAGCACCCCGACCATCAGGGAGATCCGACTGCCGTAGATGATGCGGGACCAGATGTCGCGGCCGTAGTGGTCGAGCCCGGCGAAGTGCTCGGGTCCGGGGCCCTCGAGCCGCAGTCGCACGTCCTGTGAGAGGGGATCGTGTGGCGCCAGCCACGGGGCGAACAGCGCCGCGACGACGATCACGATGATCAGCACGACCCCGATCAGGGAGGTGCGGTTCCGGGCGAAGACCTTCAGGCGTCGCTTCAGCTCCGAGGTGGGCTCGTCGATCAGCCCGTCGTCGCGGCTGGGGCCGGGACCAGAAGTGGTGGGCCCGTTCGGGGGCGGGGTGTTCGGTGGCTGGGTCATCGGCCTGCCCTCACCTGTGGGTCGAGGAGTCCGTAGAGGATGTCGGTGATGAGGTTCATCACGATCACGATCACGGCGAACACGACCATGCAGGACTGCAGCAGCGTGTAGTCACGCTGCAGGGTGGCCTGCACCATCGTGCGTCCGAGTCCGGGTCTGGCGAAGACGATCTCGGTCATCACCGACCCGCCGAGCAGCGAGACGGAGAACACGCCCACCAACGAGACCACCGGGACCAGGGCCGGCCGCAGGGCGTGGCGGAACATCACCCGCTTGGCCGGGGCGCCTTTGGCCTTCGCGGTGCGCACGTAGTCCTCGCTGAGGGTGTTGAGCACCGTCGAACGCGTCACACGCGTGATGTAGGCGGTCGCGATCGCCCCCAGTGACAGGGCGGGGAGGATGAGGTGGTACAGGTTCCTGGCCGGGTCGTTGAACGGTCCGGCACCGACTGTCGGGAACAACCCGAGGGTGACGGCGAAGATGTACATCAGGATGATCGCGAGGAAGAACGACGGGAACGACAGCCCGGCGAGCGAGATCAGACGCCCGAAGTAGTCGACGGGGCTGTTCGGCTTGCGGGCGCAGGCGACACCGAGCGGGATCCCGATCACCATCCCGACCAGGATCGCCGAGAACGTGAGCTGGATCGTGTGCGGCACCACCGCGGCGATCTGGGCGTTCACCCCGCGTCCGCTGGCCAGTGAGACGCCGAGGTTGCCCTGCGCCAGGTCCGAGATGAAGTTCCAGTACTGCAGCCACAGAGGGTCGTACAACCCCATGCGCTGACGGAACGTGTCCAGTGCGGCCGCGGAGGCGTTGTCGCCCAGGGCGGCCAGCGCCGGGTCACCGGGGGTCGCCCGGATCACGAAGAAGATGATCGTGACGACCACGAAGAGGGTCGGGATCGCGGAGACTATCCGCGTCAGTACGTACGCCACGGTTCGGCTCCTCGCTGTGGGCAGCCCCTGGGTCGTGCGGTGCGTCGGGCAGGTCGAGGGGTGTGGTCGGTACCCACCGTGCGGGGTGCGTGGTGGGTACCGACCACCTGGTGGCTCAGCTCACCCTCAGCGGGTCAGCGTCGCGCGCTCATCGACGGCGTGGGAGCTCTCGATCTCGGCGCCGAGCTCACGGCCCCAGTCGAAGCCGTCGTGCCACGCCACACCGAGGCCACCCGAGTAGACGAGGTGCGCGACCTTCTCCTCGGCGATCGCGGTGTAGGCGTCCTTCCACAACTCGACCTGGGCGTCGTCGTCGGTCTCGTTGGCTGCCGCCTCGATCAACTCGTCCGCACCACCCCAGTTGGTGAAGTTCGTGATCGGGTTCTCACCGGTCACGACCTGGGAGTCGGAGTGGAAGAACTCGTGCAGCAGGTCCTGGTGCGACGGACGCGGCGCGAAGTAGTACACGATCGCGTTCGCACCCTCACGGATCGTGGCGTGCATCGTGGAGTGGTCGACGACGTCGAGCGTGATGTCGATGCCGATGTCGTTCATCTCCGCCTGGAGGATCTCGTAGTTCCCGAGGTACTCCTCGTGCTCGGAGGCGGTCAGCTCCAGCTCGAACCCGTCGGGGTAGCCGGCCTCGGCCAGCAGCTCCTGCGCCCGCTCCGGGTCGAAGCCGTAGAGCACGCCGCGCTCCTCGGCCTCCTCCTCGGTGAGACCACCCGGACCCATGTCCGGGACGCCGATGGAGTAGCCGGGCTGGATGATCCCCTCACCGGAGAGCGCGATGTGGGCACCCTCGTCGATCCCGAGGATGATCGCCTCACGCACCAGCTCGTCACCGAGGATCTCGTGCTCGGTGTCGAACGCGAAGAACCCGGAGCCACCGAACGGCGTGTAGGTGGCGGTGATCCCGTCCTCCTGGTCGACACGCTCGATGAAGGACATGTCCCGCGGGGCGAAGATCGCGTCCACGTCACGGTTGATCAGGGCGAGCTCACGGCTGGAGTCGTCGGGCATGAACATCACGTCGATGCCGGCCAGACCCGGCTCACCACGCCAGTAGTCGTCGTTGGCGACCATCTCGACCCGCTCACCGGGGACGTAGTCCTGGAACTTGAACGGACCGGTGCCGACCGGGTGGTTGCCGAAGTCCTCGTCACCCATCGCCTCGACGGCCTCGCTGCAGACCATGTAGCCACCGGCGAAGTCCGCGACGTTCGCGAAGAACAGCGAGGGCGAGCGGGGCTCCTCGAGGGTGATGGTGACGTTGTAGTCCCCGTCGGCCTCGACGGAGGCGAAGTTGCCGTAGTTGCCGGCGTACCCGGAGCGCTCGGAGTCCATCGCCTTCTCGAGCGAGTAGACGGCGTCAGCGGCGGTGAACTCGTAGGCGTCCGTCTCCGGACCCTCGTGGCACATCACGCCCTCACGCAGCTCGAACTCCCAGGTCTGGGTGCCGTCGTCCTGGACCTCGCCGGAGGGGAGCTCGACCGCGAGGTCGGGCTCGAACTCGGCGAAGTTCTCCGGGGCCATCCGCACCAGGCCGTTGAACATCCGCCCGACGATGAGGCGGTCCTGACCGGCGGAGGCGAAGTGCGGGTCGATCTGACCCGCGTCACCGGCGAACGAGGCGTAGCGCATCACGTGACGCTCGCCGTCATCAGCGACGTCGTCGTCGGCGTCGTCGTCGTCCGGGACATCGGTGTCATCGGTGTCATCGGTGTCGTCGTCTCCGGGGATCGCGTCCGGATCCTCAGCGACCTCGTCGGCGGCGTCACACGCGGCCAGCACCATCGCCAGCGCGAGCAGCACGGCGGTG
Organism: Nitriliruptoraceae bacterium; assembly: GCA_007125475.1. GTDB lineage: Bacteria > Actinomycetota > Nitriliruptoria > Nitriliruptorales > Nitriliruptoraceae > SLDB01. The sequence goes on from SLDB01000010.1 coordinate 3,179, forward strand.
ACGCCGAACCCCCGCGAACTCTTGCGTCGTAGCTCTCGCCTTCTCATCAGTGCGTACTCCTCACTGCCAATCGACAGTCTCGGTCTCTCCCTGGCGGCGGCAACGCCGTCCGCCCGAATCGTGAGCGTTCACTCACGAAGTCTCGTGGTCCTCGCCGTCGAGGGCGGCCACCAGCCGCTCCTCGACCGCGTCGATCTTCTCCAGTACCTGTCGTTCACTGATCCCGCCGACCGGGTGCTCGACGGTCACCACCGGCAGCCACGGTGCTCCCAGGCTCGCGGCTATGGACCGGGCCAGTGCTTCGAACCGGTCCGTCCCTACTACCACGGTACGTATACCAAGCTTCGCAAGCTCAACGGCGTCGTGGACACTCCACGACGTGCACGCGCCTCAGTCGGCGGTGCCGGCCAGCGCCGCCCCGCTCATCCCCACCAGAGACTGCAGCCGCTCCGGATCAGCCGGCACCGAGGCCTGGGGCTTACGCACCTCCCCGGCCGCCTCGTAGCCACCCCGCCGCTCGAGGCGTTCGACCATCCCGGTGAGGAGCAGGTAGGCGTTCGCCTTGTGGTTGTCCACCACGGCGATCCGGCGCACCTGGCCGGGGTGCCCCGGAGGTGGCTCGGCCACCTCCAGTTGCTCGGCGCTCGCGATCGGGTCCAGCACGCGCAGACTCATGCATCGACTCCCTTCGTCTCCGGGTGGTACGTCGGTCGTGGTGCGCCGGATGTCCGCTCTCGTGGGGCGTCGGCGGGTGGCGGGGCGTGGTGTCGCATCGGCTACGCATCGATCGCGGTGGTCACGGCGCGGCTGGAGGCGAACGTCGGGAATGCCAGGGAGTGCTTGCCCTCCCCACCGGCGACGGTGATCAAGAACCGCTCGGGGGCGCGGACGACCGGGATCCGGTCGTCGTCGTCGAGCGATTCCAACCACGCCGGCCAGGCGTGCATCCCCCACATTCCACCGATCTTGAGTTGCCGTAACGGGATGCGGGCGCGTTCGTAGAGGAAGTGGCGCAGATCGTCCTTGTCCCACCCGTCGGCGGCGATCGTCGCCGCGTGCTCGGGTCCGAGGACCAGCAGCATCTCCCCGAGGTTCTGCCCGTAGGCGTTGTTGTTCGCCGTCGTCGACATCGCGCTGGCGGCGACGGTGCCGATGTGCGCGGCGGTGCTGCCGACGTGATCGTTGACGTTGTGCGGAGCCTCCGTGCCGACGACGGTGACCGCACTCATCGCGGCGTTCACGCCGCGGTCGACGGCCAGGGAGGAGAACGGGTTCGCGTCGGCGCGCTCGGCGAAGCAGGAGGTGAACTTCCCCGGTTGGCCGTGGGTGGCACGGTCACCTTCGCCGGGTCGGGCGAGCCCGACGTGCAGCAGGGTGAGCCGCATCGCCCGTCCGAGCGTGGCGTTCACCGGGTAGCCGGGTCCCAGGCACCCGGCACCGGCGTGCACGCCCACGCGCTGGACGATCGGTCCCGAGACGATCATCGTCACCCCGACCGGGTGGGTGGTGGCCTGGATGCTGTGCAGGTTGAACGCCGGATCCAGCACCCCGTCGACGGCGGCGACCAGGATCGGGAACGCCTCGGGACGACACCCGGCCAGCACCGCCTGCACCGCCAGCAGCTCGGCGGTCACCGCACCGCGTCCGGTCGGCAGGTGTCCGCGGATCGCCTGCGGGTCACCGTCGAACTCGGCGAGCATCCGCTCCACCCGCGCACGCGTCGGCGGGATCATCGGCAGGCCGTCGCCCCAGCCCCGCTCGATGCAGGCGAGGTGGAACGCCTCGGCGTCGTGGACGTCGAGGTCGAGCTCCGCGGCGGCGAAGCGCTCCGGGGCGGTGGCGGTCGTCATCGGGGCTCGAGTCCCAGGGCGGTGGCGGGGTTGACGCAGGTCATCTGTTCGATCTCGTCCTGCGTGCACCCGCGTTCACGCATCGCGTCGATGAACTGCTGCATCCCGTCGACCGGGGTGGCGTTGTTCGGCTGGCCGAAGTCGGTGGCGAGGATCGTCGAGCCCGCGCCCAGGACACGGATCGACTCGCGGATGTCGTCGAGGGTGGCGTGATGGCCGTCAACGGTGGTGGAGACCAGCACCCGCTCGAACCACACCCCGCCGAGGTCGGCGAGCTCGGCCTGCTGGTCGATGCTCAGGGCGATCTGGTCGAGCTCGGGGTGGGTGATCATCACGTGCTCGACCCCGCGGCGACGAGCCTCGGGGACGATCGTCATGATCTCGTCCGCGCTGATGTGACCAGTCGCGAGCGTCGCCGAAGCCTCGGCGACCATGTCGATCACCTCCAGCACCTCCGGGAGCGGTCGGCCGTGCTCGTCGACGACGTGCACGCCGTCGTCGCGGACCTTCCCCAACACGTCGATCATCGCCGTGTTGCCCCCGGAACGATTGAACCGCACCTGGTTCGCCGAGGCGAACGTCGGCAGCCACACCATCCGCCCACCCAGCAGCAACGCCGTCTCCAGTGCGGAGGGGACCAACCCGCCCGTGGAATGGGTGTTCAGCGCGACCCCGCCCAGGACCTCGGTGCCGGAGACGACCTCGTTCGCGATCGCGGCGCGTCCGGCGGTCTCGGTGCGGTGGCTCTTGAGGACCACCGCCCGGTACCCGGCGTCGGTGGCCTGCCGTGCCACCTCGACGTCGGAGAGCAACCGCGGCGTGGTGTCCGGCGCACTGTGGATGTGCGTGTCGATGATGCCTTCGGGCAGCGCCATCTCCTACCTCCCCTGCCACGCCGGAGCGCGACCGTCGTTGAACGCGGCGACGCCCTCGACCCGGTCCGCGCTGAGGTACGGGTTCGGGCCCACATCGAGGCGCAGCGCCGCCGGCAGCGGGAGATCCCGCCCCTTGGTCACCATCTGCTTGTACCGCCGCAGCGCCAGGGGGGCGTTCGCGACGAGTCGCGAGGTCAGTGCCTGTGCCGCGGCGGCGAGCTCGTCGCCCGGCGCGACCTGGTTGACCAGCCCCCAGCGGCGTGCGTCGTCGGCGGTGAGCGGCTCGCCGAGGTAGAGGACCTCGTAGGCGATCGCCGACGGCAGCAGGCGCGGGAGCAGCTGCGAGCCGAAGTTCGCCGCCAGCCCGCGCTTGGCCTCGGGGAGCCCGAGGAGGACGTGGTCGGCGGCGATTCGCAGATCACAGGCCATCGCAAGCTCGAACCCACCCCCCATCGCCGCCCCGTTGAGCACGGCCACCGTGGGCTTGGGGCACTCGAGCACGACCTCGCAGTGGTTCCGCGACGGCCCGGTCATCGGAACCCGCGGCCGGGCATCGGCCTGATCGCCCTCGCGCATCTCCTTGAGGTCCATCCCGGCGCTGAAGGCACGGTCACCGGCCCCGGTGAGGACGACGACCCAGACCTCGTCATCGCGTCCGAGGTCGTCGACGGTGCCGACGAGGTCGGCCAGCAGCCCGCGGCTGAGCGCGTTGCGACGCTCGGGGCGGTTCAACGTCACGGTCGCGACGCGATCGCGGACGTCGACGACGAGGTCGCCGCCCGTCCTCACCGTCGCATCAACCACACCCGCTCCCGTCGTGTCGTGGACTCTCCCCCGCGGCGATGTCCCGACCGCCACGGTCACGCATCCCGGGGTGTGCAGCCCCGGGCCGCCGCGTCAGCGTGCCGCGGCCAACCCCTTCGACGCGATCGAGCGCAGCACCTCCGTGGTCCCGCCCCGCATCGTGTAGGACGGTGAGATCACCGTCGAGCGCGCCAGGAGCTCCTGGTACAGCGAGTCCGCGTCGGGGGAGAGCTCGTCCTCGGTGAGCGCGCGGAGGGTGTCGACGATCTCCTGCTCGAACACCGTCCCGAGGTCCTTGAGCATCGCCGCCTCGATCGCCGGCGCCTGCGCGTTGTCGATGGCACGGGCGATCGAGAGCGCGAGTTGGCGGATCGTCCAGAACCTGGCCGTGATCGCTCCGAACTGCGAGCGGACCTCCTCACGCTCACCCTGCTGCGGGTGCTCGCGGATGAAGGACTCCAGCAGCTGGTAGGCGCTGAGGTAACGGTCCGGTCCCGCGCGTTCGTACGCGAGCTCGGAGGTGACCTGGTTCCACCCCTGGCCGACCTCGCCGAGGACCATCTCGTCGGGGACGAAGACGTCCTCCATCACCACCTCGTTGAAGCTGTGCGAACC
>SLDB01000019.1 GCA_007125475.1 Nitriliruptoraceae bacterium
CCGGTGGTCGAGGGGCCCGATCCCCGCGGTGAAGGCGACCTCATCGGCCACCCCGCCCAGGTGATCGGCTTCGACGCCGACGGCGTCGCCCGCAGGGCGTGGCCGTTCGGGGCCCGCCGCTCGGACTGGGCGGCTGATCTCCCCCGTGTGGTGGATGAGTGGTCATGACGCCGCGCCCTACACGCCGGGGAGGGACGCGATGAACGTCGCGTGGTGGTGCTCGGCGACCCCGGGCCAGGTCTGGACGTGGCGGTACACGCCGTTCGTCGGGGTGTGGCTCGTCGCTGCGACGCTGATCGGCGGGTACGTGGCCGCCCACCGTCGGGTGGGACGCCGCCCCGAACCTCGGCTGCTGCGCCGCTGGATCTTCGGCGTGCTGGCGGTGGTCGCCGTCTCCGAATGGCCGGTGGGGCAGCTCGGTGTCGGCTACCTCGCCACCGTCGGCATCGCCCGCTACATCGTCTACACCTTCGTCGCCGGTCCGTTGCTGGTGTCGGCGATCCCGTCGTGGCTGGTGGCCACGTGGTTCCCCGCCGACAGTCGGCGCGCGCGGATGTGGGCGAGCGTGACCTCCTGGCCGGTCGCGTTGCTGCTGTTCAATGTCGTGCTGTTCGGCACCCACCTGCCGGTCACCGTCGACACCCTGAAGGTCACCCAGCTGGGATCGTTCGGCGTCGACGTGCTGCACCTGGCCGCGGCGGTGATCTGGTGGTGGCCGGCGCTGCGTCCCGCCCACGAAACCAACGCGATCCAGGAACCGCTCCGGGCGTTCTACCTCTTCGCCTCGTCGGTGCTGATGTTCGTACCGGCGGCGTTCCTGACGTTCTCCCCGCTCCCGCTGTACGGGCTGTACGAGCTCGCCCCACCGTTGTGGCTCGGATTCGACCCCGTCGCCGAGCAGCAGGTCGCCGGGATCGTGATGAACGTCGGCGGAGGATTCGTGCTGTGGGGGATCATCGCCTCGCTGTTCCTGCGGTGGGCGAAGGCCCAGCAGCGTGCCGACCTCGAGGTGCGGCGGGCGCGTGATGCCCGCACACTGCGTCGCATCGCCGAACTCGAACGCGATGAAGTGACGGGGACGTCGGGCACCGGCGCCTGACCGGGCGACGATGCCACCCCGACGCAACGATCCGACGCACCCACCGCCACCACACCCGATCCGGATCCCCGGTAACGGTCCACGACACGATCGGAGAAACACGGTGCACGCCGACCCCTCCGGCATCGCCAACGACCGCGCCCTGGTCGAACACATCACCGACGGCGACGCGATGCTGCGCGTCGGCCCGGGACGAACCCCCGTGCAGGTCCCCGAGGACGAGCTCCCCGTAGGAGCCACGCCGGGGACGTGGGTGGTGCTCGACCTGCAGGTCCAGCCCCCGCTGGTGCTGCACGTCGACGCCGAGCTCACCCGCGAGCGCGGCCAGGGGTGAGGCTGCTCACTCCCCGATGAATTCGGCCTTCCCGGGCCCGTGCTCGAGGAAGCTGGCGATCCCGATGCGGGCGTCCTCGGTCACGAACGACTCGGCGAAGAGGCTGCGTTCGAGTCGCAGCGCGAGGTCGAGCGGCATCTCGGTGCCGTCCTCGATCGCACGCTTGGCCAGGCGGAGCGCGTAGGGGCCGGCGGCGTACCGCGCCGCGGCCTCGACGGCGGTGTCGAGGACCTCCTCGGCGGGGACGACCCGGTCGGCGAGCCCGATCCGCTCGGCCTCCTCGGCGGGGACCATCCGACCGGAGAACACCATCTCCTTGGCCTTCGACAACCCCACCAGACGTGGCAGACGCTGGGTGCCACCGGCGCCCGGGATGATCCCGAGCCGGATCTCGGGCTGACCGAACACGGCGTCGGTGGCGGCGAACCGGAAGTCGCACGCGATCGCGAGCTCGCACCCGCCGCCGAGGGCGTAGCCGTTCACCGCGGCGATCGTCACCAACGGGAGACGTGCCAGGGTGTCCAGCGCCCGCTGCAGGATCTGGCCGTTGGCGTTGACGTCCTGGTAGGTGAAGTGCGGGAACTCCTTGATGTCCGCACCGGCGGCGAAGACGTCCGGGCCACCCCAGACGACCACCGCACCGACGTCGTCACGCTCGACGGCCTCGACCGCGGCCTGCTGGATCTCGCCCCAGACCTGCTGCGAGAGTGGGTTCATCTTCGGCCGGTCGATGCGGATCACGCCCACGCGTTGCTCGGCGTCGACCTCGAGGCGTACGAACTCTCCCATGACCGCGTTCCTTCGACGGTGGCGATTCGACGGTGGCGTCGGCCGGAGCCTAGCGGTGGGTGGTCACCGACCGACCGCGTAACCCTGCATCCCGCGGGCGTTCGCCGCGGCCTTGAGCAGACCCCGGGCGGGCTCCCGGCCTGCCGCCGAGACCCGGCCCAGCGACCAGTCCCCCTCGACCTGGACGTCGTGGCCACGGGCACGGAGCGCGTCGACGACCGTGGGATCGAAGCGTCCCTCGACGAGGACGACGCCGGGCCGGGACCGCCGCGGGAAGAACGAGGACGGGAAGTGCGCCGTGTGGAACATCGGGGTGTCGATCGCGGCCTGCAGGTCGCGGTCGTGGTGGACGTGGGCGAGGAAGAACGCGAGTGACCACTGGTCCTGCTGGTCCCCGCCGGGCGTGCCAAACGCCAGGTACGGCTCACCGTCGCGGAACGCCAACGACGGGGTGAGGCTGCTGCGCGGCCGCTTCCCGGGTGCGAGCGAGCTCGGCAGACCCGGCGTGAGCCAGAACATCTGTGCCCGCGAACCCAACGGGAACCCCAGCGACGGGATCACCGGCGAGCTCTGCAGCCAACCGCCGCTGGGGGTGGCGCTCACCATGTTGCCGTGGCGGTCGACGACGTCGATGTGGCAGGTGTCGCCGTCTGCCGGCCCCGCGGCCGGCCCGGTCCGCGCGAACGTCGGCTCACCCACCCCGGCGATCCCGGCGCTGTCGATGTCGGGGATGTCCGGGAGCAACGGAGGGCGCCCCCCGGGGGAACCGGGTCGGAGCTCGTACGACGCGGTGTCGCCGATCAGTTGGCGTCGGTCGGCGGCGTAGGCCGACGACAGCAGCTCGTCGAGGGGGACGTCGCCGAACGCCGGGTCGCCGTACCACGCCTCCCGGTCGGCGAACGCGAGCTTCGCGGCCTCGACGACGGTGTGGACGTAGTCGACGCCGTTGAGCGGCATCGCGGCGACGTCGACGTCCTCCAACAGGGCGAGTTGCTGCAGCAGGACCGGACCCTGGGACCACGCACCCGGCTTGAACACCTCGTACTGGTGGTAGCCCCGCGAGATCGCCGGCTCGATCTCCGCTTCGAACGCCGCGAGGTCATCGCCGTCCAGCAGCCCGCCGTGGCGCCGGCCGGTGGCGTCCAGCACCTCGGTGCGGGCCAGGAACGCGTCGATCTCCTCGGCGACGAAACCGCGGTAGAACGCGTCGCGTGCCGCCTGGATCCCGGCGTCGCGCCCGCCGGCGGCGTCGGCCTCGGCCACGATCTTCGCGTAGGTGTCGGCCAGCACCGGGTTGCGGAACAGCTCACCGGCGGCCGGGACCCCGTCGGCGAGGTAGGTCTCGGCCGACGTCGGCCACTCGGTGCGGAACAGCTCCTCGACGGCGGCGATCGCCCCGGAGACCTTCGGCACCACCGGGTAGCCGTCACGGGCGTAGGCGATCGCCGGTTCGAGCACGTCGTGGACGGTGAACGTGCCGTACTCGCCCAGCAACCGCATCCAACCGTCGAACGCCCCCGGGGTGCAGGCCGCCAGCAGCCCGGTGCCCGGGATGAGCTCGATCCCGAGCTCGGTGAAGCGCTCGATCGTCGCTGCCGCGGGCGCCGGCCCCTGCCCGCACACCACGTCGACGCCGTCGCTGCCGGCGGGGCAGGCCAGGATGGGCACCTCTCCGGCCGGGCCGTTGAGGTGTGGCTCGACGACCTGGAGGACGAACCCGGCGGTCACGGCGGCGTCGAAGGCGTTCCCGCCGCGTTCCAGGGCGGCCATCCCGGCGGCGGAGGCGAGCCAGTGCGTCGTCGCCACCATGCCGTGCGTACCGAGGAGCTCCGGGCGGGTCGTGAACATCGGCACGCTTTCGTTGGGGGGCGGGGACGACGGCGGGGAGACGACGACTCGCAGAGCCCACCACGCCCCGCACGAGGTGTCAACGAACGGTCACGGCGAGCGGCGGGGCCGGGCGGGGCGGTGATCCGTGGCTCACCTCGCGGCGGAGTCGCGGTGCACCGCGTCGAGGGCGAGGCGCACCATCGCGTCGAAACCCCGTTCACGCTCCTGGCTGGTGAGCTGCTCACCGGAGTGCAGATCGTCGCTGACCGTGAGCACCGTCAGCGCGCGCACGCCGTGGGCGGCCGCGACGCCGTAGATCCCGGCCGCCTCCATCTCGACGGCGAGCACCCCCATCGACGCCATCACCTCGACCCGGTCGGCACGGGGGTCGTAGAACAGATCGGCGCTGTGGACGTTCCCGACGTGGACGGGGGTGTCCAGGGCCTCGGCGGCCTCCGCGGCCGCACGCAGCAACCCGAAGTCGGCGATCGCGGCGAAGTCCATCCCGCCGTACCGGTTGCGGTTCACCCCCGAATCGGTGCACGCCCCGGCGGCGAGCACCAGGGAACGCACGCCCAGATCGCGACGCACCGCACCGCACGAGCCGACACGTACGAGTCGCCGGACCCCGTGGACCTGGGCGAGCTCGGTGGCGTAGATCGAGGCCGACGGGATCCCCATCCCGGTGCCCAGCACCGAGACACGCTCGCCGCGGTGGGTTCCGGTGAACCCCAGGGCGCCACGGACGGCATTGACCTGTACGGCGTCGTCGAGGAACACCTCGGCGATGTGGCGGGCACGCAGCGGGTCGCCGGGGAGGAGGACGGTGTCGGCGAACGCGCCGAGCTCGGCCTCCAGATGCGGGGTCGGCGTCATGAGGTGGCGTCGACGTCACCGTCGCGACCCGAACCGACGTCACCGTCGGGGTCCGACCAGACGAGGTCGTCGTGCTCGCCCAGCAGGGGCGGCGGTGCCGGAACCCCGGTGCCGGATCGCGACCACCCCACCGGTGGCCCCGGGAGGGTGAGGTCGCCGGCCGTCGGGTGGGCCAGGTGCTGGATCATCCCGAGGTGCTCGAGCTGCGGCGAGGTGTAGACCTGGTCCATCGTCCGGATCCGTCCGGCGGGGACCCCGGCCTCGGTCAGGACCTCCATCCAGTGGTCGACCGTCTCCGCGACGAGGATCGCGTTCAGCTCGGCCTCGAGCTCGTCCCAGCGGCCGACACGGTCCCGGTTGGTCGCGTACCGCGGCTCGTCGGGGTCCATCCCGACGAGGGGGGCGAAGCGGCGCCACAGCCCTTCGGAGCCGACCGCGATGTTCACCCACCCGTCTGCGCAGGTGAACGCGCCGTACGGCGCGATGGTCGGGTGGCGGTTCCCGCCGGGCTCGGGCAGCTCGCCGCCGAGGCTCCAGCGGGTGCCCTGGTAGGCGTGCACGGCCACCGCCGAGGCCAGCAACGAGGTGGAGACCCGCTGACCGCGACCGGTCCGCGAGCGTTCGTGCAGCGCCGAGACGACCCCGTAGGCACCGAACATCCCGGCGAGGATGTCGGTGATCGGCACCCCGAACTTCGTCGGTGTCCCTCCGACATCGCCGGTGATCGCCATCAGCCCGGCCTCGCCCTGGATGATCTGGTCGAAGCCGGAGCGCTCCCCGTCGGGACCGCCCTCGCCGAACCCGGAGATCGAGAGCACCACCAGGCGCTCGTTGAGTGCCTCGAGCGCCTCGGGGCCGAGCCCGAGGCGCTCCATCACCCCGGGGCGGAAGTTGTCGACGAGGACGTCGGCGTCGGCGATGAGCCGGCGGAGCCGTTCGAGGTCGTCGTCGTCCTTCAGGTCGAGGGTGACCGACCGCTTGGAGCGGTTGATCGCGAGGAAGTACGTCGACTGCGGGTCGTCGTCCGGCCCGACGAACGGCGGACCCCAACCGCGGCTGTCGTCGCCGGTGTCGGGGCGCTCGACCTTGATCACCTCGGCGCCGGCGTCGGCGAGCATCAGCGTCGCGTACGGACCGGCCAGCGCCCGGGTGAGGTCGACGACCCGGATCCCGGCGAGCGGTCCGCTCCCCGACGACGCGTCGGTCGGCGGGGCGGGTTCGGTTCCGGGCTCGGTAGGCGACGGGGTGCCGGGCGGGTTGGCGGGCATCGGGGCCTCGTGGGTCGTCGACGACGGGCGTGCCAGCCTACGCCGGGCCGTGCGGGGACACGTCGAGGATGCCACCGACGACAGCCGCGGCCGCGAGCGCGGTGGCGTCGTCGCCGACGTCGGCGACGACCTGCACCCCCAACGGCAGGCCTGAGGGCCCACGGAGACCGGGGACGGCCACCGTCGGTACCCCCAGCACCGTCCAGTCGCGGCACGGCAGCGGGTCCCCGGTGCCGACGATCGGCGGGGCTTCGCCGAGGACCGCCGGGGCGACGAGGACGTCGACGTCGGCGAAGAGCTCGGCGCGGGCGGCCTGGGCCCGGTCGGCGTGGGCGCACGCGGCGGCGTACGCCCACCGGTGGTCTTCACCGACCCGTGCGGCGCGGTGCGTCGCCTCGCTGAGGAGGTCGCCGTGCCGGCGGCGTACCTCCTCGAGCGACGCCGCGCACTCGACGGCACCGATGACCCGCTGCGCCGCGGCGAGCCCGGTCATCGCCGGCGGCGTCGCCACCTCGATGACCTCGAGTTCGCCGGCGAGGCGCTCGACGGCGTCCTCGATCACACGCCCGCAGGCGGGCTGGACCTCGGCCCACGCCGGACCACGGAAGAACCCCAGGCGACGCGGGCGGGACCGATCTGCCCGGGTCACCCCGTCGACCCCCATCACCTCGAGGGCGAGGGCGAGGTCGCCGACGTCGCGGCCGAGGATCCCGACGGTGTCGAGGCTCGGCGCGCACGGGGTGACCCCGTCGCACGACACCACCCCCCGGGTCGGCTTCGCCCCGTACACCCCGCAGTACGCCGCCGGGCGCACCACCGAGCCGGCGGTCTGGGTCCCGAGAGCCAGCGGGATGACCCCGGCCGCGACGGCGGCGGCCGACCCGCTCGAGGAACCCCCGGGGGTGCGGGTGGGGTCGTGAGGGTTCACGGTCGGTCCCGGCTGGTGCAACGCGTACTCGGCGGTGACGGTCTTGCCGAGGACGACGGCGCCGGCGGCGCGCAGCCGCGCGACGACCTCGGCATCACGGGCGGCGGCACCGACGGGGATCGCCGCGCCGTTGCCGGTCGGCATCCCG
>SLDB01000352.1 GCA_007125475.1 Nitriliruptoraceae bacterium
ACGTACTTCTTCGACTTCGGGGTGATCGCGATCCCGCTGCTGATCGTCCTGATGTCGGTGAAGTTCCTCTACATCGCCGGTTGGTTCATGCACCTGAAGTTCGACACGCGGGCGTACTCCTTGCTGATGTACACCGGGCTGGTCCTGGCGCTCGTGCTGTACGCGATCGTCGCCGTCATCTCCCTCTTCGAGCACAGCCCGATGGTCTGACCACCGGGGAGTGCTCCAGCCGCTCACTCCACCCTCGCAAGGGGCCGCCGTGAACAACGACTTCCGCAGCCGCGTGATCCTGCCGATCGTGTTGCCGATCGTGGTGCTGCTCTCGATCGCCGCGTTCGTGGGCGCGGTCTCGATGTCGCTGCTGTACAGCACGCACGAAGGGTCACTGATGCTCGCCGCCGTCGCGGCCGCCGGGATCCTGTTCACCGTGAGCCTCGCCTCGAGTCACGACCGGCTCACGCCGGCCCGTCGAGGGGTGCTGATCTTCGCCGCGGCGCTGCCGATCGTCGCCGGCGGGGCGATCGCCGCCGGGGTGATCGGTGACATCGACGACGCAGACCGGATGGTGAACGTCGAGCCGCTGTTGGCGATACCCGACGACGCCCCCGTGATCGCCGCCGAGAACTCCGTCGAGTTCTGCCTCCTGGAGGAGGACGGTTCGTGCGAGGCGGTGGAGCGCTGGGAGGTGACCCCGTCGGCCGAGGAGGAGAACCTCTCGTTCGTCTTCGAGAACCTCGAGGCCGCGGTACCGCACAACGTCGTGATCACCGAGATCGACGGCAGCGTCGACGACCCGTCGCCCGGCGCCGAGTTCACCGCCAGCACCCTGATCGACGGGGTGGCGACCGACTACCACGTCGCCGACGAGTTGACCTGGGACGAGCTCCCCGACGACTGGTACTTCTTCTGCGCGGTGCACCCGATCATGAACGGCACCGGGACCGTGGTCGACGCCGACGAGGCCGCCTGACGCCGGTGGTGATGCTCACGCCGTCGCGGCGCTGAGCTCCTGTACCAGGTCGTCGAGGACCTCCTTGGCGTCGCCGAAGATCATCGCGCAGTTGTCCTGCTCGTACAGCGGGTTCTTGATCCCGGAGTAGCCCGGCGAGAGGCTGCGCTTGATCACGAAGATCCGCTGAGCCTGGTCCACTTCCAGGATCGGCATCCCGGCGATCGGTGTGCCGCTGGCCTGCCGTGCCGACGGGTTGGTCACGTCGTTCGCGCCGACGACGATCACCACGTCGGTGGCGGCGAAGTCGCGGTTGATGCGGTCCATCTCCACCAGGCGGTCGTAGGGGACGTCGGCCTCGGCGAGGACGACGTTCATGTGCCCGGGCATCCGGCCGGCGACCGGGTGGATCGCGAATCGCACCTGCACCCCACGGTCGGCGAGGACGTCGGCGAGCTCGGCGGCCGAGTGCTGGCCACGGGCGGCGGCCAGGCCGTACCCGGGCACGATCACCACCGACCGCGCCGCCTCGAGCACCATCGCCGCCTCCTCGGCGTCGGAGCTCACCACGTGCTCGTACGCCGAGGCGTCGTCGCCGGAGGGCATCGCCCCCAACCCCCCGGCCAGGACGTTCCACAACGTCCGGTTCATCGCGACGCACATGATCCGGGTGAGCATCAGCCCGGCGGCCCCGACGATCGTGCCACCCATGATCAGCAGGGTGTTGCCCAGCGCGAACCCGGTGGCCGCAGCGGCGAGCCCCGACAGCGAGTTCAGCAGCGAGATCATCACCGGCATGTCGGCCCCGCCGACGGGACCCACCGCGACGAGGCCGATCACCGCGCTGGTGACCAGCAGCACGACGACGACCCCGGCCGCGAACCCCGGGTCGGCGACGACGATGCTGGTGGTGGCCGCTGCGAGCACCAGCGCGGCGCTGGCGACCATCAGCACCGAGCGGCCCGGGATCCGTGTCAGGGCCGTGAGCCTGCCCCACAGCTTCGCCTCGGCGGCGATGCTCCCACTCGCCGTGGCGCCCCCGATCACCACCGACAACGCGACCGTGACCGCCGACGCGACCCCGAGGCGCTCGATCGCCGTGCCGCTGCCGGCGGCGTCGACGACCTCGTCCCAGAACAGCGCGAGGGCGACGAACGCGGAAGCCGCCCCCCCGAAGCCGTTGAACCGGGCCACGACCTGGGGCATCGAGGTCGCCGTCGCGCGCAGCACGGTCCACACCCCGATCACGGCACCGACGACGAGGCCGACGACGATCCAGGTCACCTCGACCCGGCCCTGCTCGACGAGGGTGATCACCACGGCCAGCAGCATCCCACCGGCCAGCAGCAGGTTGCCCTGTCTGGCCGTGCGGACACGCGCCAGCCGCTTCAGGCCGACCACGAACAGGGCGACCGAGGCGAGGTAGGCCAGGTGGACCAGCTCGGCGCCGGTCACCGGCGGTCCTTCGCGGTGCTGAACTGCGAGAGCATCCGGTCGGTGACCAGGAATCCGCCGACGACGTTGATGGTGGCCAGGATCAGCGCGAGGGTCGCCATCACCGTCGCGACGGCCCCGCTGGTCACACCGGCGAGCCCCAGCGCGCCGACGATCGTCACCCCCGACATCGCGTTCGCCCCCGACATCAGCGGGGTGTGCAGCATCGGTGGGACCTTGGTGAGCAGCTCGTAGCCGAGGAACGAGGCCAGCACCAGGACGTAGATGCTCAGCAGCAGGGTGCCGTTCACAGAGCCCCTCCTTCGTCGGTGTCGGTCGGGGCGTCGATGGCTCCGGCCGCTTCGGCGGTGGGCGGGTGGACGATCTCGCCGTCACGGGTGAGGAGGGTGGCGCCCACGACCTCGTCCTCGACGTCGACGGACACCGCGCCGTCGACGACGAGGAGGGCGAAGAGCTCGGCGACGTTGCGGGCGTACAGGGCGCTGGCCTCGCCCGGCAGGGTCCGCGCCAGTTGCGGGGCCGGGATCACCCGCACCCCGTCGTGCTCCGTCGTGCGCCCCGGGTCGGTGAGCTCGCAGTTGCCGCCGTCCTCGGCCGGGAGGTCGATGACGACGCTGCCGGGGCGCATCGCCGCCACCATCGAGGCGGTGAGGATGCGTGGTGCCGGTCGGCCCGGGATCTGGGCGGTGCAGATCACCGCGTCCGCCTCGGCGACGTGGGGTCCCAGCGCCTCCTGCTGTGCCTCGGCGAGGCCGGCGCCGAGATCCTGGGCGTAGTCACCGGACTGGTCGGTGACCCCGGGGATGTGCACGAACTCCGCACCCAGGGAGGCGACCTCGTCGGCCGCCGCGGCACGCACGTCGTTGGCCTTCACCGCGGCACCGAGGCGGCGGGCGGTCGCCACGGCCTGCAACCCGGCGACACCGGCCCCGAGCACCACCACGTTCGCTGGGCGGATCGTCCCCGCGGCCGTCATCGAGAGCGGGAAGAGCTTGTCCACCTCGTTGGCGGCGAGGAGGACCGCCTTGTACCCGGCGATCCCGGCCTGCGACGACAGGGCGTCCAGGGACTGTGCCCGGCTGATCCGGGGCACCAACTCGAGGGCGAGCGCCGTCGCCCGCCGCTCGGCCAGGTGCCGTGCCACGTCGGTGGCGTGCACCGGGCGGAGCAGGCCGATCACCACGACCCCCTCGGGGAGTCGGGCCAGCCGTTGTGGCGACGGCGCGGAGACCACGGCGAGGACGTCGACGTCGGTGATCACCGACTCGGCGTCGACGATCTCGGCGCCCGCCGTGCGGTACGCCTCGTCGGTGTACCCCGCGGCCACACCGGCCCCGGACTCGACCCGGACGGTGGCTCCGAGATCGAGGTAGCGGGGGATCGAATCAGGGACGGCGGCGACACGGCCATCATCGGGGTCGTCGGATCGTGCGATACCCAGCCGCAAACCGTCGTCCGTTCCCCTACGGGCGCCGCGGTGCGCTCCGTGTGCACGATACGCGCTGGCCGCACCCGGTCAAGGGGGGGCCCGATGGCCGCCGACGTCGGTGACCGCGAGCCCGGGAGCCGTCCGCCCAACCGGGACGCCCAACCGGATCGTCGGTGCGGCTGGTGCCGGTCCGGACGAGGATCAGTAGCGACCGGTGACGTATGCCTCGAGGTGCTGCGAGGTCTCCATCAGCTCGTCGAGCCGGGTCTTGACGACGTCACCGATCGAGACGATCCCGGCGAGGCGGCCGCTGCTCATCACCGGCAGGTGACGGATCCGCTGTTCGGTCATCAGCGCGGAGAGCACGTCGATCGTCATCGACGGGTCGCACGTCAACGCATCACTCATGTGCTTCGAGACGGGTTCGTCGAGGACGGCGGCGCCACGTTCGGCGAGCTGGTGGATGACGTCGCGCTCCGAGAGGATGCCGAGGACGGCGACGTCGTTGTGGGAGACGACCAGCGCGCCCACGCCACGGTGGGTGAGGAGGCGTACCGCCTCCGACAGTGAGATGTCCGGGGCCACGGTGGCGACGTCGCTGCCCTTGCGTTCCAGGATCCTGGCGACCGTGTGCGGCATGGCCCGCCTCCCTTCCCCCGGTCACGTGCGACCGTGGAGGTGTTCAGCGTGTCACGTCGTGGTCCCACTGACCAGAGGTAGTCGTCTGCGCTGGTCAACCTGCGGCCTGGGACACGGCTCCGCTGGCTGCCGGAACGGGGTGGGGCCGCGCCCGCACCCAGACCGCTGCGGTGACCGCCCACATCGTCGCCGCTCCGGCGATGTGTACCGACACCAGTCCGGCCGGGATCCCGAGGACGTACTGCAGGTACCCGATGCTCCCCTGGGCGAGTTGGACGGCGAGCAACAGGCGGGCGGCGCGCCGCAGCCGGGGTGGGCCGGTGTGCCAGGTCACCACCACGAGCGCGACGGTGACCCCGACCAACAGCCACACGGCATCGGCGTGCGCCAGCGCGGCCGTCCGGATGTCGATCCCCAGACGTGGGGCGTCGATGTCGCCGCCATGGGGGCCGGCGCCGGTGACGACGGTGCCCAGTACGAGGACCGCGAGCCCGACCACCGCGACGACCGTGGTGGCGTGCTGCACCCCCCGTGGTGGCGGCGTGAGCTCGGTGGCCGGGGACCGGACGCGTTCGTGCACCGCGACGGCGACGGCGATCAACCCCATCGAGAGCAGGAAGTGCACCGCGACGCTCACCGGGGTGAGCCCGGTGAGGACGGTGATCCCCCCCACGACCGCCTGGGTGAGGACGCCGATCGGCAACAGCCAGGCCAGACGCCGGAGTCGGTGCGCCGTGGGATGGACCCGCCGCAGCTGCCACACCACGGCGACGGCGGCGGCGAGGACGACGAACGTCAGCAGCCGGTTGCCGAACTCGATGAACGCCTGCCAGGTGGCGTGGTCACCGGCGCCGGTGGGCGCGATCGCCGTGCCTTCGCACGTCGGCCAGTCCGGGCAGCCGAGGCCGGAGCCGGTGACGCGGACCACCCCACCGGTGATCACGATCCCGACGTTCGTCAGCACCGCCGCCAACGCGAAACGGCGGAGGCGTCGTTCTGCGGTGGTCTCGGCATCCATGAGTCGGGGAGGGTAGCCCCCGGTCAGCACGGCACCGTTCGGCCGTCGCCCCGACGGCAGCCGGGTCGCGTCCCCGGCTGCGGGCGGCGTACGCTCGCCCGGTCCCCACCGCCGACGAGGGTGTGCGCCGTGCCCCCGGACGTGACCCACCGTGAGACCTCGGTCGCCAGCCCGGTCCGTGTGCATCGGACCCGAGGGGTGGTCCTCCTCGTCCTGAGCGTGTTCCAGCTGTGGCTGTGGGCCACCCGTATCGTGAACCTCCTCGGTGACGCCGGGAGCTTCAGCTCGGCGTTCGTCGCCGTGCACCTGGGGTTGTACGTCACCTCGATCGGGGCAGGGGTCCTCCTCGGTGTCATCGGGGTGCGCATGCTCCTCGAGGCCTCCCGCGCGGTCCGTCGGTGACCGTGGCCTCCACCCCACGCCCCGACGCAGCCGGCCCGGCCCCGGGCTCGGCGGTCGGGCCGATGCACGACGCCGGGCGGTACGAGTCGTCGCGGGGGCGGATGCGGACGGCCCGCCGGTTCGTGCTGGCGACGAAGCCGCGGATCATCGAGTTGTTGCTGGTGACCACGGTGCCGGCGATGGTGGTGGCCGCCGAGGGCTGGCCGGCGACGTGGCTGGTGCTGGCCACGCTCGTCGGTGGGACGCTCTCGGCGGGGAGCGCCAACGCGCTGAACAACTACCTCGACCGCGACATCGACCGGGTGATGGTGCGCACCTCGGCGCGGCCGACGGCGACCGACGAGATCGCCCCCCGCGGGGTGCTGGTGCTCGGCCTCGTCCTCGGCGTGGGCGGGTTCGTGTGGTTGGCGGCGCTGGTGAACCTCACCGCCGCGGCGCTGGCGACGTTCGCGGTCCTGTTCTACGTCTTCGCCTACACGCTGGGGCTGAAGCGCCGGAGCGCCCAGGGAGTGGTGATCGGGGGGATCGCCGGGTGTATGCCGGTGCTCACCGGGTGGGCGGCGGTGACGGGGGGCACGCTCGCCGATCCACGGCCCTGGCTGCTGTTCGCGATCATGCTGTGGTGGCAACCGCCGCACTTCTGGGCCCTGGCGATGAAGTACCGCGACGACTACGCCCGTGCGGGCCTGCCGATGCTCCCGGTGACGCACGGCAACGACGAGGCCACCCGTCAGATCCTGCTGTACAGCTACCTGCTGGCCTCGTTGGTGCTGCTGTACGTCGCGGGCTCGTTCGCCGGGTGGCTGTTCACCGTCCCGGCGGTGCTGCTCACCGCCGGGTGGCTCGTGCTGGCTCACCGGCTCCGCCGGGAGCAGACCGTGGCGGCCGCGATGCGCCTCTTCCACTACTCGACGGTGTTCCTGGCGTTGCTGTTCGTGGCCGCGGCGGTCGACGCCGCGTTCTGACCAGTCGGGGCGTGCGTCGCCGGGTGCTGCAGCGTCGGGTGCCCGAGCGTCGCCTCGGCCTACGCGGGGGATCGGCGGAGGTGGACGGGAATCGAACCCGCCAGGGGACGGCGACCGCCCCCTCGTCGGCTTTGAAGGCCGCGGGACCCACCAGGCGTCCAGACACCTCCTCGCACCCGAAGGTGCGCCGTCAGGCTACCTCCCGGCGACCGCCGAGCCGCCGCGCCAGTTCCTCGAAGAGGTAGGCCTCGGCGAGGCAGGCCTTGGCGAGGTCGTCCAGGTCGACGGACTCGTCCTCGCCGTGGGCGTTCGACGACGGGTCCTGGACCCCCACCAGCAGGCAGGGGGCGTCTCCGAACGCCTC
>SLDB01000253.1 GCA_007125475.1 Nitriliruptoraceae bacterium
ACGGTGCGGATCGGCGAGTAGCCGTTGGCGAACAGCCAGTGCAGCTCGTCGCGGAACTGATCGGCGGTGAGGTCGTAGTCGCCGCCGCCGCCCTCCAACAGACGGTGGTACATCAGCACCGGGACACGGCCGAGCTCGTCGGCGCCGACGTCGGCCGGGTCCACCGCCGGCGCGGCGTCGTCACCCGCCGTGTCGTCGGCGTCGTCGGCGTCGTCGGCGTGCTCGTCGTCACCGGCCGGTGGCTCGACACCACCCTCATCGTCACCGCCGGTGGCGTCGTCGTCACCACCGTCGTCGGCGGCGGTCGCCAGCCCGTCTGCGGCGGCGTCGTCGTCCTCACCGTCACCGGTGCCGCCGGCGGAGCACCCAGCGGCCAGCAGCACCAACACCAGCCCCACCACCCCGTGTGCGTACCGGCGGTGAGGACCACCGTCGGTACGCCGAATCCTGCGGCCCAACGGCCACCCCCGCATCGTCGTGATGTTGCCGGCGACGGTACCGTCGCTGATCGTGCCGTCCCCCCTGCCGTTCGGACCCGTCGTGCGACTCGCCCGCCTGACCGCCGTGGCGCTCACGGCTGCCGCCCTCCTCATCGGCTGCACCACCGACGGCGGGGTCGGCTCCCTGTTCTCCAGCGGACCCGAGCGTGAGCTGTCGTTCGACGGTCCCGCCGACGACGCGCTGCTGGGGGCCGACGACGTCGCCGACCTCGTCATCGAGGTCACGGCGTCCTCGAGCGATCCGGACGAGCCGCCCGCGATCGACGACCTGCGGCTCCACCTCGACGGCGAGGACCGCACCGACGAGGCCGAGGTCACCGACACCACGCTGACGTGGCGCCCCGGTGACCTCGAGGAGGGTGAGCGCCACCTCGCCGTCGTCAGCGCCCCCGACGCCGGCGGGGACGACGAGGGAACCGACGACGATGCCGGCGAGCCCGAGGCACCGGAGCTGCTGCACGAGTGGCGGGTGACGGTCGACACCACGCCCCCCGAGGTGGAGCTCACCTCCCCGGACGGTGTGATCGTCGGCGACGACCCGGTCACCGTCGCCGGGGTCACCGAGCCCGACGTGGTGGTGCGGATCGGCGACGCCGAGGTCACCGCCGACGAGGACGGCGCGTTCTCCCACGAACTGGACGCGGTCGGCGACGACGGCCTCGAGCTCACCGCGACGGACCCGGCCGGGAACACCACCACGCTCGAACACGCCGTCGCCCACGTCCCCTCACGGGTCGAGTCGGACGAGGTCCGGGCGGTCCACGTCTCGTTCCACGGATGGCTGTCGCTGCGCGAACCGATCCTGGAGATGATCGACGCCGGGGAGATCAACGCGGTGCAACTCGACATCAAGGACGAGGCCGGGGAGATCGGGTACGACTCCGAGGTCCCAATCGCCGAGGAGATCGGTGCGTCGCTGGGCCTGTGGGACCTCGAGGAGGCCGTCGCCGAGCTCCACGCCCTCGACGTCCCGGTGATCGGCCGGATCGTGGCGTTCGCCGACCCCGCCCTGGTGAACTGGGCGTGGGGGAACGACGAGCGCGACTGGGTGATCCAGGACGCCGACGGCGGCCCCTACACCGGCCGGTACGACGGGTTCTCCAACTTCGCCCACGAGGACGTCATCGCCTACAACATCGACGTCGCCGAGGAGGCCGCCCGCGCCGGGGTCGACCACATCCTGTGGGACTACCTGCGCCGCCCCGACGGGTCGTTGGAGAACATGGTGTTCCCCGGCCTCGAGGGCACCCCCGAGGAGGGGGTCGTCGAGTTCACCCGCCGCGCCGACGAACGACTCGCCCCGTACGGCATCGAGCACGGCGCGTCGCTGTACGGCATCGCCGCCGACCGCCCTACCCAGATCGGCCAGGACGTCCCGGCGCTCGCCGAACACCTCGACTACGTCGCCCCGATGATCTACCCCTCGCACTGGGGTCCGGGCGAGTACGGCGTCGAGGACCCCAACCGCCAGCCCTACGACATCATCTCGGCGACGCTCGAGGTGTGGCAGGAGACGGTCGAGGGCACCCGCGCCCGCATCGTTCCGTGGCTGGAGGACACCCGCTTCCGTGCCTGGGACCGCGAGCACCAGATCCGCGAGCAGATCCGCGCCACCTACGACGCCGGCATCGACGAGTGGCTGATGTGGGACCCGCACGTCGACTACACGCGTTCGGCCTACGACCCTCGCTGAGGCTCCGCGGCCGCGAGGCGTTAGCGTGGCAGCTGCGGACGACCAAGGGGCGACGATGCCGTACGCAGAGGTGAACGGGCAACGGCTGTTCTTCCAGGACACCGGCGGTGACGGACCACCGATCGTGCTCTCCCACGGGTTCCTCCTCGACCACGAGATGTTCACCCCGCAGGTCGAGGACCTCTCCGACGTCTACCGCGTCATCACCTGGGACCAGCGGGGGTTCGGACGCACCGAGTCCGACGGCGAGCCGTTCACGTTCTGGGACTCGGCCCGTGATGTCTTCGCCCTCCTCGACGCCCTGGGGATCGAACGCGCCGTCGTCGGGGGGGTGTCCCAGGGCGGCTACCTCTCCCTGCGCGCCGCGCTGCTGCACCCCGACCGCGTCCGGGCCCTGATCCCGATCGCGACCCAGACCCCGCTCGACCCGCCGGAGAAGACCACCGGCTACCGCGAGATGGTGGACGTCTGGATCGCGAAGGGGTACCGCGACCACGTCGGCGACCAGCTCGCCGAACGACTCCTCGGCGGCGATCCGTCACTCGCTGCGGGGTGGCAGGCCAAGTGGGCAGCGCTCGACCCGAACCGGTTGACGACCGCGGTCGGCGCGCTCGTCGCGCGTGATGACATCACCGACCGACTCGACGAGCTGGCGATGCCGGTGCTGGTGATCCACGGCGCCGAGGACACCTCGATCCCGGTCGACCGTGCCCACGAGCTGTGCGCCCGTGTCCCCGACTGCCGCGGCGTCGTCGAGGTCGCCGGGGCCCCGCACGCCCCGAACCTCACGCACCCCGACGCGGTGAACACCGCGCTGCGCGGGTTCCTCGAGGGGCTCCCCGCCTGAGTCGACCGCGATCGGGCGGAGCACCAGCTGCACGACACCATCACTGCGGTCCGTCGGGCCGATCCGCCGGCGTGACGGCGCCGTACCCTCCGGCGAGGGATCCAGGAGGCCACGTTGGTCGACCGTGCCACCCACTGCGAGGTGTGCGAGGCGGTGTGGCGCTCCCGCGCCGCCCGGTTCTGTGGCCGCTGCGGCGCCCGCCTCCCCGCGCCGCCCCCGACGTTGGGTGCACGCCTGCGTGCCGCGGCACCGACGCTGACGGCGGCGGCCGTCGCCGTGGTCGGGCTCACCGCCCTGGTGTGGGCCTGGCCGCTTCAGCTGCCGACCCCGACCTCGGACGAGGTCCGGCTCGACGTCGGCGCCGACTCCGGCGACATGGGCGCCGACACGGACGTCGAAGCGCTGCGCCGCCAGATCGACCCCGACCGGGTTCGGTGCGAGCCCCGGGGGTGCGAACAGTGGCGGTACGCGATCACCGACGTCGTCGACCTGTCGGTCGGTCCCGAACACACCGCGGTGGTCACCGCCGGGCCCGACACCGGCCCCGAGGTCCGGATGCACCACGGCGGCTCGATGGCCTGGTCCCTCGACGCGGCCCAGGTCCTCGAGGCCACCACCGACGCGGTGACCGGGACCGCCGCCGTCCACGTCGTCGGCGACGCCGTCGCGATCGCGGCCACCGGCACGCTCGCATTCGTGGCCGACGACGGGTCACTCCGCTGGCGGGTGCCGTTGGACGGCGGTGTGCCGACCGCCGTCTCCTCCGTCAACGATCGGGTCGTCGTCGAGACCGACGACGGTGGAGGTGGGGAGCGGGTGATCGCCGCGTTCGACCGTGCCTCCGGCGACCTCGTCTGGGACCACGCGGTCACCGATGTGCACGTCGTCGACGACGTCGCCGTCGTGGTGTCGACCACCGACCACGGCCTGTGGGCCCTCGACCCGGTGAGTGGGGCGCCCCGGTGGGCGCAGGCCACCTACGCCGGTCGCACCCCGCGGATCCTGGGCGACTGGGTTGGGCTCAGCGACACCTTCGGCCACTACCTCGCCGATCCGGCGACCGGGGAACGGGTGACGTCGATCTCCGGGGTGGCCGCGACCGACTTCGTCGAGCTCCTCGGCGGAGGCTGGGCGACGATCGTCACCCTCTCCGATCGCGACCGCGCGAACTGGACCCCCCAACGCCGGATGCCCCTCGGGCGCGTCGTCGCCTACGACGCCGACGGCACCTTCCGGTGGTCGCGGGACTTCGAAGCGGCCGCGGCACCCCGCTGCTGCACGGGGGTGCACACCGACGCCGAGCACCTGGTGGCCGTCACCGGCGGTGAGCGCCTGGTCCTGGACCCGACGACCGGCAACGTGGTCCGCCACGACATCACCTCGTCGGAGCGTGCCCGGTGGCTCGCCGACGAGGTCGAGGTGATCCGCGATCCCGGGGGTCTGTACCTCGACGACGGTGACGCCGGCGCCGTGATCCGACCGGAGACCGCCGCGGTCGTCTCCGAGTCGCCGTGGGTGGTCGCCGACACCGACGAGGTCATCGGTGTCGGCCTCGTCGAGGGCCACGACGTCCGCGCCTCCGACGGCGCCGACGGGGACGTGGGGACCGGCGACGACGGGCCGGCCGGTGGCGGTGGCGGGGAGTGAGCCGGCGTCAGCGGCGCTCCGGCGGCGCTCCGTCGAAGGCGTCGTCGAGGAGCTGCTCGTGTTCCTGGGCGTGGACGACCGACTGACCGGCGGCCGGTGAGGCCGAGGGCACTCGGCTCGCGCGTCGCAGCTGATGGCCGGCGCCGATCTCCTCGAAGAGGTTCCACAGCCGGCCGTCGACGAACCCCCACGCCCCCATGTTCGCCGGCTCCTCCTGCACCCAGCAGACGTCGGTGGCCGCCGGGTAGCGCCGCAGCACCTCGGCGATCGCCTGGTGGGGGAAGGGGTAGAGCTGCTCGACGCGGACCACCGCGGTCGCGGCGTCTCGGTCGTCGCGCGCCTCCATCAGGTCGTAGGCGACCTTCCCGGAGCACAGCATCACCGTCGTCACCGCGCCGGGGTCGGCGCCGCCCTCGGCGTCCCGTGTGTCCTGCTCACCGTCGTCGGACGCCGCCGCGCCGGCGTACGCCGGGTCGTCGAGGACCTCGAGGAAGGTGCCGTCGGTGAGCTGTTCGACGTGGGAGAACGCGTTCGGGGAGCGCAGCAGGGACTTGGGGGTGAAGATCACCAGTGGCTTGCGGACCTCGCGGTGCATCTGGCGGCGCAGAACGTGGAAGTACTGCGCGGCGGTGGTCGCGTTCACCGCCTGGATGTTGTCCTCCGCGCAGAGCGTGAGGAAGCGCTCGATCCGCGCCGAGGAGTGTTCGGGGCCCTGGCCCTCGTAGCCGTGCGGCAGCAGCAGCACCAGCCCGGAGGTCTCGCCCCACTTGTCCTCGGCGGCGACGATGAACTGGTCGATCACGATCTGCGCGCCGTTGACGAAGTCGCCGAACTGCGCCTCCCACGCGACGAGGGTGTCCTTGTCCTGCACCGAGTACCCGTACTCGAACCCGACCGCGGCGTACTCGCTGAGCAGCGAGTCGATCACGAACCACTTGCCCTGATCCGGGGCGAGCGTCGTCAGTGGCAGGTACTCCTCACCGGTGTGGAAGTCGACCTGCACCGCGTGCCGCTGCGAGAACGTGCCACGCCGGGAGTCCTGCCCCGACAGGCGGACGTTGATCCCCTCCAGCAGCAGCGAACCGAACGCCAACGTCTCGGCCAGGGGCCAGTCGACGACGCCCTCGTCGTAACGCTCGCGGGCCTTCTTGAAGATGCGGTCGAGCTTCGGGTGCCGGGTGAAGCCGTCGGGGACCTCGAACTGCACGGCCGCGATCCGGTCCAGGCGCCCGTGGTTCACCGAGGTGTCGACGTGCTCGAGCACCCCCTGTTCGACGGGGACGATCGCCTTGGGCGGCTCGGGGGGTGCCGCCTGCTTCGTCTCGTCGAACGCCTGCTGCAGCCGCGACTCGAAGTCCTCGAGGAACCCTTCGGCCTCCTCGATGGTGATGTCACCGCGACGGACCAGCCGTTCGGTGTAGAGCTTGCGCATCGACCGGCGGGCGTCGATGATCTCGTACATCTGCGGCTGCGTGTACGACGGGTCGTCCGCCTCGTTGTGGCCGTGCCGCCGGTAACAGACCAGGTCGATCACGATGTCCTTCTGGAACTGTTGCCGGTAGTCGTAGGCGAGCCGGGCGACGCGGACCACCGCCTCGGGGTCGTCACCGTTGACGTGCAGGATCGGGGCGTGCACCGCCTTGGCGACGTCGGTGGCGTAGAACGACGAGCGTGACTCCTCGGGGGCCGTGGTGAACCCGACCTGGTTGTTGATCACGACGTGCACGGTCCCCCCGGTGCGGTAGCCACGCAGCTGGGAGAGGTGCAGCGTCTCGGTGACCACCCCCTGGCCCGCGAACGCGGCGTCACCGTGCATCAGCAGCGGCAACGAGGGGAACACCCCCTCGTGTCCACGGTCGTAGCCGTCCTGCAGGGCCCGGGCGATCCCCTCGACCACCGGGTTGACGGCCTCCAGGTGCGAGGGGTTCGGCGGCAGGTGCAGGGCGATCTCCTCACCGGAGCGGGCCGTGTACACCCCACGCTGGCCGAGGTGGTACTTGACGTCACCGGATCCCTGGACGGTGTCCGGGTCGATGTGCCCCTCGAACTCCCCGAAGATCTGGTTGTGCGACTTGCCCAGGATGTTGGAGAGCACGTTCAACCGACCGCGGTGGGCCATCCCCATCACGATGTCGTGGACATCGGGGTCGTCGGCGGCCGCTTCGCACACCGTGTCGAGCAGCGGGATCAGCGACTCGGCCCCTTCGAGCCCGAACCGTTTCTGACCGACGTACTTGGTGTGCAGGAACGACTCGAACGCCTCGGAGGCGTTGAGCCGCTGCAGGACCCAGTGCTGGTCGTCGGTGTCGAGGTCCTCGGCGACCCCCTCGACCCGTTCCCGGATCCACTGCTTCTCCTCGGGGTCCAGCACGTGGCCGTACTCGATCCCGATCGAGCGGCAGTAGGCATCACGCAGCACCCCGAGCGCGTGCCCGAGGCGCTCCTTGTGCAGCGTGCCGCCGACGTCGGTGAGGAACTCCCGGTCCAGGTCCCAGAT
>SLDB01000247.1 GCA_007125475.1 Nitriliruptoraceae bacterium
CCTCGACCGTGCGGCCGGTGCCAGCGGCCTGGGCGAACCGGTGGCGCGCGCTCCGCCGTGCCTCGTCCACCTGCGGACGAACCAACTCCCAGGCGGCGTCCCGCAGCTCCGCAGCGGGGATCCCGTCCGAGGCGCCGGGGATCGCTCCGGCGATGTGCGGGTAGGGATCCAGTGCCCGGAACTCGGCCACCAGCGACTGGACGCCGGCGATGACCAGCGGGTCGGTGCGACCGGCGAGGACCGGGCGCAACGCCCGCTCGACGGCCCGCAGATAGCGCTGCCGCTGGTCCTGTGCCCCGTCCTTGACCCCGCCATGACCGTGGAAGAACGCCGCGTCGCTCGGTCCCGCCGCCGACCGGCGAAGCTGCAGCGACTCCGTCGGGTCGCGCTCCGGGAGGGTCGAAGCGGCTCCCTCGGGCATACCGGGGACCGGGAGCTCCTCGACGGACCATCGGTCCGCGGTGAAGAGGCGTCCGTGGCGCTGACTCAGCGCGAGCACCAGGAATCGGGGCTGCTCGGCGAACAGCTCGACGAGCGGGTGCAGATGGAACCGCTCACCGACGACGAGCCGTTCGGGCACGGCGACGGGGAGGTGGAAGCGGTGCGCCCGTCCGGGGGCGAGCAGGATCGCGAGCCCCTCGTCCTGGGGCTGCCAGTGCCGAGGATCGTGCAGCAGCTCCGTTGCGGGGAGCAGGAGCGCGTCACGGTCGGGGCGACGAAGCCACCCCAGATCCTCCAGTGACGAGCTCGCCTCGTCCACGAGCCGACGAAGCCGGAGCTGATCCTCCCCGATGGTGGGACGGCGACGGTCCATCGGTAGGTAGATCGACACGCACGGCGGCGAGCACTCCGTCAGGAGTACCTCCAGGTCACCTCGCCGCGGCACGTCCACTGCGTGCCCCTCCACGGTCGATCCGCTCATCAGCTCCCGCTCCTGCTCGTAGTGGTCCGGCCCGCTGAGTCCGGCTCGCCCCGATCGCACCGGGGCACGCACAGCGTCGTCGGACCGGCCGGACCACAACAGAGGCGAAGGACCACGGATTCGACGGGAGGCCCCGTCCCAGATCGATCATGGGATGGCGGTCACACGTCGACGGTGACCATGCAGCGCCAGCGACCCGGTTCCTCCTCCCGGAACGTCAGTTGCGAGTAGGCCACCCCTTTCGGAGCTGCACCGAGCGACGTGACCCGGCTGCGGTCGGTCAGCCAGAAGTCGGCCACCTCGCCACCTCCGTGGGTTCGCACCCGGACCCTCACGGGCACGGCGTTGTCGGCCTCGAGGAGATAGATCACCTCCTCGAGCAGGGCGACGAGGCTCTCTTCGTCGCTCCCGGTGAGCTCGACCCGGTGGTGCCACGACCAGCCGGCTTCCCCGAGGGACGCGATGCTGTCCACGAGGGCGAGCACCGCCTCCTCGAGGCAGGCCTCGCGGGTGGGCCCCCACGCCTCGAGGATCTCGTCGGCGGTGTGGGAACGGATCGCGTGACCCCGCTCGAGGAAGGCCGCGGTCATCCCTTCACCACGCCGATCGGACGCATCCGGGCCACCCGCCGGCTCAACCCGGCGAGCTCACACACCCTGACGACCTCTTCGACGTCCTTGTAGGCGTACGGTGCCTCCTCGGGGAGGTCGCGGAGGGACCCGGCCCGCACCTCGACACCGGACGCCCCCAGCTCGTCGCGCAGGTTCGCACCCCCCTGACCGCGACGCTTCGCCTCGTGGCGGCTCATCTTCCGTCCCGCACCGTGCGCGGTCGACGCGAACGCCTCACCCGGTGCGACACCGGCCATGACGTAGGACGCGGTGCCCATCGAGCCCGGCAGCAGCACCGGCTGGCCGACCGTGCGCAGGTCCTCGGGCAGGTCAGCCGCTCCGGGCGGGAACGCCCGCGTGGCACCTTTGCGATGCACGCACAGCCGCGCCCGGCGACCGTCGACGTCGTGGGTCTCGAGCTTGGCCAGGTTGTGTGAGACGTCGTACACCAGGCGGAGTTCGCGGTGGCCGGTCTCCCGCTCGAACGCGTCGCGTGTCGCCTCGGTGAGCAGCTGCCGGTTGACCCTGGCGAAGTTCGCTGCCGCCGCCAAGGCACCCAGGTAGCCGCGACCCTCCGGGGAGTCGACCGGGGCGCAGGCCAGCTGGGCATCGGGCACGGTGATGCCGTGCCGGGGCATCGCCTCCCGCATGACGCGCACGTGATCCGAACAGATCTGGTGTCCCAGACCCCGCGAGCCGCAGTGGATCATCACGCACACCTGACCCGGATGCAGACCGAAGGCGGCGGCCGTCTCGGCGTCGAAGATCTCGTCGACGACCTGCACCTCCAGGAAATGGTTCCCCGAGCCCAGCGACCCGACCTGCCCGAGCCCACGCCTGCGCGCACGGTCGCCGACCTGCGCCGGATCGGCACCCAGGAGCTGCCCGGCGTCCTCGCACCGCTGCAGGTCCCCGGGCTCGCCGTACCCCTCGGAGACCGGGTAGACCGCCCCTTCGGTCAGGATCCGGTCGAGCTGGACAGCTGTGACCCGCCACACACCGCCACGGCCCATCCCCCGGGGGATCGTCGCCGCCAGTAGGTCCATCAGCGCGGGCAGCCGTCCGGAGAGCTCGTCCTCGTCGAGCGGTGCCGCCAACAGCCGCACCCCACACGAGATGTCGAATCCCACGCCGCCCGGGGAGACCACACCGCCGGCGTCCACGTCGGTGGCGGCGACCCCCCCGATCGGGAAGCCGTACCCCCAGTGGACGTCCGGCATGGCGTAGCTCGCCCCCGTGATCCCGGGCAGGGTGGCGACGTTGGCGACCTGTTCGAGACTCTGGTCGTCGTGGACGTCGGGGAGCAGCTGCTGCGAGGCGAAGACCACCCCGGGTACCCGCATCGACCCGCGCGGTTCCAGCCGCCAGCGAACCGGAGAGTCCTCGACCAGGTGGTGTCCCCGTCCGGTGTCCTGCAGGCTCATCGAGGCCTCGATGTCGGTGATACCGGGGACGTCCGCGCGAGACGCCGACGGAGCGGACGTGCATGGAGCGTCCGCCGCGTCGAGCGTGGCGGGCCGCGAGGTACGGCGCCAGAGCCCAACGGCCTTGGTCACCCAGGATCGTCGGCTCCGCGGAGGATCGGCCCGGAGGAGGACCCACCCGGGGTGGCCGCCGAAACCGTCGAGGCGATCGCCACGAGGAAATCGCGCCGGACCCGGTACCAGTCGACGGACGCCGTCGTGCGTCCCGGCTCGCGTCCGCTCGATGGAAACGTCACCGATGCCGTACCCCGGCCCGCCATCACGACGCTGACGCCGGCGTCGGCGGGTGGCATCGATACCACCTGCGGTCGCGTACCGGGCCCCGCCGGCGTCGCTCGGCTGGACCGTCCCCGCCGGACCTCGATGCCACGCCGGGTCACGGGCCCACAGCGGTCACACGCCTTCATGACGGCTTCCTTGGCGACCCACCATTCCAACAGTCGCGTCCCTCGATCCGCCGGAGCGGCACCGTCGAGAGTTCGCCGCTCCCCCGCGGTGAGCCACGGCTCCACCGGGGGGAGATCACGACGAGCCAGAGACTCGACGTCGATGCCGAGCGCACCGACCGTGGAGGTGGCCGCGACCGCGAGTCCACGGGTGTGACTCGAGCTGACGTGGAGATCACGCTGGCCGGCGACGAAGAGCCGCCCCGTGGGGGCCACGGCGATGTCGAGGTCGGGACCGGCGGTGCCTGGCCGCGCTTCCGCGACGGTCCGTCGCAGCAGGGCCCGGGCGACAACGAACCGGGTCCTGGCTGCGGGGTGGGCGATCGCGAGCGATCGCGAGCGCTCCCGGTCGGAGAGCAACTGCCAGTCCCCGTCAGCAGGTGCGTCGGCGATGCACTGCATCCGCCACAGCGCGTCGGGCCTCGATGTGCTCTGGATCCTCACGTTCGACGCGTTGCCAGGCGCGTCGCGAGGTAGTCGACGGCGCCGTCGACGGTCCGCATCCGCTGGTAGTCCTCTTCCGGGACGTCGATGGCCAACCGCTCGCTCACCCGCGTGATCATGTTGAGCTCGTCCATCGAGTCGAGGTCCAGCTCGTCACGGAGATCCGCAGACGGATCGACGGTGGTGGGGTCAGCCTCCGGGGCGATGCCGGAGAGCACCTCGAAGACGAGTTCGCGCAGTTCTTGGGGGGTGTTCACAGCGTCTCCGGTCGGGTGAGGCGGGTGGCGATGGCGCCGAGGAAGTGGGCACCGCGGCGGCCGTCACTCGCCCGGTGGTCCCCCGCGAGGCCGAGGTAGACGGTGCGCCGAACGGCAAGCATCCCGTCGACGGCCCAGGGCCGCGGCGTGATGCGGCCGACACCGAGGAAGGCGACCTGCGGCGGTGTGATGAGCCCGTGGATCGACTCGACGCCGCTGTCGCCGAGGTTGCTGACGGTGAAGGTCGGATCGGTCAACTCCGAGCCCCGTAGCCCACCGGATCGGGTGCGCTCGACGAGATCCTTCAGCGCCTCCATCAGGTCGTCGAGCGATCGGCCGTCGACGTCGCGGATCGCGGGGGCGAGCAGCCCGCCTTGCCGGAGGCTGATCGCCACGCCGAGGTGGATCCCTGCGCCGGCACGGAAGGTCCCGTCGATCCAGTAGCCGTTGAGGTCGCGGTGGTCCTTGAGCGCGAGAGCGGTCGCCTTGAGCACGAGCACCGCTGGCAGGAGCCGACGCGCGGGTGGTCGCCCGGCGTTCGTCTCCGAAACCCAGCGGAGTGTCTCCTCGACATCGACGGTCTCGCCCAGGTGGTAGTGGGGGATGTCCCGGTTCGCCTGCTCCATGGCGCGTGCGATCGCCCTGCGCATCACGTCGGCCCGCTCCGCCGCCGGCGTGAACCTCGGTTCCGGCCGCGAGGGAGGGCCGGCCAGTTCCGGTGTCGACGCGTCGGGCTCGGGTGCCTTCCGGGCGGCCGTCACGTCACGCGCGAGCACGGCGCCTTCAGGACCGCTGCCCGTCAACGTCGCCGGATCGACGCCACGCTCGTGGGCGAGTCGGCGCGCGTACGGCGACGAACGGCCAGAGCGCGACGGAATCGCGTCGTCATGGTGGCCTGGAGGCGTCACCGGCGTGGCCGCCTGCTCACCTCCACCCTCCTCGGCGCCGTCGGCATGCGCCGGCGCCGCCGTGGCCGCTCGTCCAACGGCCTCCTCGACGTCGTGGCGGGTGATGACCCCTCCGGGTCCCGTCCCACGGAGCTGGCTGACGTCGACACCCGACTGTTCGACCAGGCGTCGGACCAACGGCGAGACGATCCTGGCGTCCACGACCTCGCCGTCGGGCGAAGCCGGCTCAGCCGGGGGCGCCTCGGCCGGGGGCGGCTCGGGCGAAGCCGGCTCGGCAGGGGACGGCTCGGCCGGGGACGGCTCGGGCACTTGCTCGGGAGCTTCGGCAGCCGTGTCCTCGGCCGCCGCCACACCCGACCCGAGCCGTGCCAGGACCGTGCCGACCGGCACCTTCTCGCCCTCCTCGACCAGCAGCTCCTCGACGACGCCGTCCTGGAAGACCTCGACCTCGATGTTGGCCTTGTCGGTCTCCACGAGGGCGATGAGGTCGCCTCGGCGGACGTGGTCGCCAGGGCGCACGTACCACTCGAGCAGCCGGCCGCTCTCCATACCCGCGCCGAGCGAGGGCATCCGGAACTCAGCCATGGTGCAGCACCCGGTGCGCCGCGGCGACGATCTGCGCGGCCTGTGGGATCGCGGCGTCCTCGAGCTGCTTGGCGTAGGGCAACGGCACCTCGGCGCATCCGATGCGGGCGACCGGCGCGTCCAGCTCGTAGAAGGCCTCCTCCGTGATCCGCGACGCGACCTCGGCGCCGACACCCAGGGTGCGCCAGGCTTCTTCGACGACCACCGCCCGGTGGGTCCGGGCGACCGATGCGAGCACGGTGGCGTCATCTAGTGGCCGCAGCGAACGCAGGTCGATCACCTCCGCGTCGACACCCTCCTCCTCGAGGATCTTCGCTGCCTGGAGGACGGTGTACAGCGTCACCCCGTAGGTCACCAGCGTGACGTCGTTGCCGGGCCGGCGGATGGCGGCGCTCGTGAGATCCACCACCGCCGGCTCGTCAGGGCACTCGGCCTCCAACGTCATGATCCGCGGGTACTCGAAGAGCACGACCGGATCGGGGTCGTCGAGCGCCGGCTGGAGAACGCCCCGCGCGTCCTCGTGCGTCGCGACGGCGAGGACCCGGATCCCCGGGACGTGCGCGAACGTCGGCTCGAAGCTGTGCGAGTGCTGGGCGGCGAGCTGCCGCCCCCCTCCGGCCGTGGTGCGGAACACGACGGGGACGTTGAACTGGCCACCCGACATGTGCAGCATCGTCGCGGCGTTGTTGACGATCTGGTCGAGCGCGAGCAACGAGAAGTTGCAGGTCATCAACTCCGCGATCGGGCGCATCCCGTTCATCGCGGCCCCGATCGCGGCGCCAGCGATCGCGACCTCCGAAAGCGGCGTGTCACGAATCCGCTCGTGCCCGAACTCTCCCAGCAACCCCATGGTGACCGCGAAACACCCGCCGTAGGCGCCGATGTCCTCGCCGAGGAGGAACACCCGCTCGTCGCGCAGCAGGGCGTTACGCAGACCCTGCCTGTGGGCTTCGCGCAGGGTGAGGGTGCTGACCTCGGACGTCGGGGGCGCCGATGTGCTCACGGTGTCACCTCGCTGGTCACGAACCGGTGAAGGTCCTCCACCGGCTCCAACGGCGACGCCTCCGCGAAGGCCACCGCGTCGTCGATCTCGGCGGCGATCTCCTCCTCGATCCGTGTGCGGCCGGTGTCGTCGAGGTGGCCGAGCTCCGCCAATCTCGCGGCCAGCGTCACGATCGGGTCGCGCTCCTTCCAGGCGGCCACCTCGGCCGGATCCCGGTAGAGGTCCGGGTCGTACATCGAGTGGGCCCGGAACCGGTACGTCTCGTACTCGATGAACACCGGCCCTCCGCCGGCACGTATCGAATCGACCGCCCTGCGCGTGGACTCCTGGACGGCGAGGACGTCCATGCCATCGGTCCGCCAGGCGGGGACGGCGTAGCTGGCGGCCTTCAAGGCCAGGTCGGGCTGTGACTGTGCCCGCTCGAGTGCCATCCCCATCGAGTAGTGGTTGTTCTCACAGGCGAACAGGACGGGAACCTGCCACAGCGCCGCGAGGTTGAGGGACTCGTGGAACGCAC
>SLDB01000144.1 GCA_007125475.1 Nitriliruptoraceae bacterium
CTGGCGTACTCCTGGTAGGCCACCCCGAACCGGCGGGTCAGGCGTGCCTCTTCGCGACGCACCCGTCGGTGCACCGCGGTCGCGACCCCGGGGAGCAGGATCAGGGGCCAGTCGGAGTCGGCGAGGCCGGCGACCCCGACGTAGGCCACGGTCCAGGCCACGTACATCGGGTGGCGGCTGTGCGCGTACGCACCATCGGTGACCAGCCGCTCGGGCTCCGCGAGGTCGTGTGCCCCGGCGGATCTCGTGGCCCAGGCCACCAGGGCGGCACCCGCGGCCAGCAGCACCACCCCGCCGGCACGAACCGCGACGTGACCGCCCAGCCGGCGCGGCCACTTCCGGTGGCACAGCCCGCTCACTGCCAGGCCGACGGTGTGCTGCTCGGGGACGGGGACGTTGCGCCACCGCCACGCCTCCGGCTCGCCCACGGTGTCCGCTCCCGTGGTCATCGTCACCGTCGTGAGGCTTCAGGCTGGGGCGGAGTCAGCGACCCGGCGATGCGTCGGCGCTGTCCGCTCCCCGCGAATCGTCGGTCGTCACCGGCTCCGAGGTCGAGCCCGGATGCAAGCCCCCGTCCGACTCGGGTGCCGGTGATCCTCCTTCAGGTGCCGGTGGTGGAGTGGGCGCGTCTACGGAGCGGTCCGACGACGATCGTCGCGCGGCCGGTGACGGCGGCTCCGGCACGTCGTCGTCGACAGGCGGCTCCGGCACGTCGTCATCGAGGTGGCCCGCACGGCCCTCGGCGAGGAGGCGTTCGGCCAGCACCCGCGCGCTGAGGAAGGTCTGGCGGCTCGCCTCGGTGAGATCGGCACCCTTCGCCTTCTCCATCTCGGTTTCTGAACGGCGCAGCGCCGCCACCTGCTCGGGGTGATCGACGCTGACGAGGTCGAGCACGCTGCCCTCGGTCGCGACGTACCCCCGTGCGGTGGCGATGCGCCCGACGAGGTGTTCCATGCCGAGGGCCGCGCCCTGCGGCCCGTCGACGAACGATCGCAGCAGTTCATCGAGGTGCTGCTCCAGGCTCTCGGCGTCGGACTCGTCGAGGTCGGCGAGGTCCATCCTGCTCCGACGGACGCTGCGGCGCTCGAGGTCCTCCTCCGCCTTCTTCTTGCTCGACGACGAGGCCGTGCGCTCGTACTCCGACTTGAACTGGCTCTTGAGCCGCTCGGTGCGCTGCGTCCTGCGTCGACGTGACCAGACCAGCAGTCCGATCACGACGACGACCAACACGCCCAGCACGATCCACCAGACGGGATCGATCATCGTGAGGTCCATGGCTGGCTCCCTGTTCGCTGACAAGCAGTATGAGGGAGC
Source organism: Nitriliruptoraceae bacterium (assembly GCA_007125475.1). Classification (GTDB taxonomy): domain Bacteria; phylum Actinomycetota; class Nitriliruptoria; order Nitriliruptorales; family Nitriliruptoraceae; genus SLDB01. The sequence goes on from SLDB01000144.1 coordinate 1,315, forward strand.
GCCGAGCGATTCGTATGGCCGTTCAGCCAACCGTGCGGATCGCCGTGGTCGCCGGCTCCACCTGCGACTTCCGACCGCTGACGGCACGAGAAGCCGCTGACGGTGGGGGCAGTTGCTGACGGTGGGGACAGCCGCTGACGGTGGGGGCAGTTGCTGACGGTGGGGGCAGCCGCTGACGGTGGGGGCAGTTGCTGACGGTGGGGGCAGCCGCTGACGGTGCGCCCAGCCAGACGCATCAGGGTCCCTCACGCCGCGGTGAGGCGGCAGCGCGTCGCTACGCGGGTCCGGGCGGTTCCGAGGCGTGGGGTCCGCGTGAAGGATTGCTCACGGCCTCGTTCACCGCGAACGTGGGACGCACACCGGTCAGCGCTTCCTCGATGCAGTCCAGCGCCGCCATCCCGACGTTCCGCAGCGAGTCCACCGTCTGCCCGCCGACGTGCGGGGTGATCACCAACCGGTCGTGCGCGGTCAGGCCGGGTGGCGACGATCGCAGCGGCTCCTCCATGTCGAGCTGCTCGGCCGCAAGGACATCGAGCGCAGCCCCTGCGAGCCGCCCGTCGACGATGCGTTCGAGGAGTGCCTGCTCATCGACGAGACCGCCGCGGGCGGTGTTGACCAGGAACGCCGAGGCCTTCATCGCATCGAGCTGATCGGCGCCGATCAGGCCGTCCGTCTCAGGCGTCAGGGGGAGGTGGAGGCTCACCACGTCGGATTCCCGGAGCAGCTCCTCGAGGGGCAGGGCACGGACCTCGTGCTCGGCCATGACGCTCGCAGGCACGAACGGGTCGTAGGCGGCGACCTGCATCCCGAATCCCCGTGCGATCGGCACGACCTTCTGCGCGATGTTGCCGAACCCCACGAGCCCCAGGGACTTGCCGCGCAGCTCGACACCGACCAGATCCGCCTTCGCGCTCCCCCAGCGCCCGGCCGCGACCGCCGCGGATGCCTCGCCGATCTTGCGGGCCAGACTCAGCAGCAGAGCGACGGCGTGTTCGGCGACGGCGGTGCTGTTCTGCCCGGGGGTGTTGGTCACCCAGATCCCGGCGTCCGCCGCCGCCTGCACGTCGACGTTGTTCACCCCGACCCCATGCCGTGCGATGATCCGCAACCGGGGGGCGCGGCCGATGCGCTCACGATCCATGACGTCCCCGCGCATCAGGATGGCGTCGACCGTGGGCAGCACCTCGTCGAGCGGGACGGCGTCGGGGCCGAAGCCGAGGTGGACCTGGTACCGCTTCGAGGCAGCAGCCACGACGTCGTCGTGCACCGGGCCGTTGATGTACACCTGCATCGTCACGCGGTCCCCTCTGCGGGTCGGGCGGGTACGCACGATAACCGCGGGTTCGGTGCTGGATGGTCTCAATGGGTCGTCGCAACACCGGCTTGGTGTGCGGAGGTCAGGAGCGGGTCGAGGGCTTCGGCGGGTGTCTCCCATCCGAGGGTCTTGCGAGGGCGGGTGTTCAGCGCCAGCGCGACAGCGTCGAGGTCGTCGCGAGTGTGGCGGGCGAGATCGGTGCCGCGGGGGAAGTACTGGCGCAGCAACCCGTTGGTGTTCTCGTTGGCCCCGCGCTGCCAGGGCGAGTGCGGATCGCAGAACCAGATGTCGATGTTGGTTGCGAGCTTCAGTTCCACATGCTGCGCGAGCTCGGATCCTTGGTCCCAGGTCAGCGACCGACGTAGCAGCGGAGGTGTCCGGCGGCAGGCTCTACGCCGCGGGCTTCGACGACATCGGGTGGCCCGCACACCTCGGATTCCCACAGGCCCCTTCGATGACTTGTGGGTCGAACATGTGTTCGAGTACGATGGCATCGTCGAAGGAAAGCGGAGGGACGCATGGTTCGTGGCAGGCCGGACAGCCCTGGTGGGTGGTGCCGCTCGTTTGCCCGCTCCGGGCGGTCTGCCACGTCGGGCTTGGCGGCCGCGTCGGGCTTGGCGGCCCCGGAGTTTGGCTACCTGCCCTGCCTGGCAGGTGAGCGTCCGGTTCGTCGTTACACCCCGGAGGCCCGTGGTGCTCGGCCTGGTGCTGGCGCGATCGCAGTCGAGCGTCGGGGCGCATGGGACGCCGTCGCTGAGTCGTCGCTCGATCCCGCTGCCGCTGACGGGCGATCGGTGGCGCCGCGTGCCGGGGATGGCGGAGGTTCTTGGTCGGCGGCGGTGATCCACGCCGAGATCGACGCCCTGGGCCAGGTGGATCTCGACGCTCTTGAGCGCACCGACCTGCAACAGCTGCTGGTGGAGATGCGTGGGCCGCTGCGCCGCCTCGAAGCCGCGCGTGCCAAGGTCACCGGTGCGCTGCACCGTCGTGAGGCGGCCGGCCGCAACGGGCCGCACGCCGGCGACCGGGAGTGTCGGGAGTTCCTCACCGGCCAGCTCGGGCTCCCGCCCGCCGAGGCCACCGAGGTCACCGCCACCTCCAAGCGGCTGGCCGACGCCCCGACGACCCGCGAGGCCTACGACGAGGGCCGCCTGACCTCCAAGCACACGGCCGTGATCACCTCCTGCCTGCCACACATCCCCTACCAGCACCGCACCGAGGTCGAAGCCCAGCTGGTCGGGCTCGCCGCGAGCCTCGACCCGGTGGCGTTGGGTAGGAAGGCCCGTGAGTTCATCGCCGCCCACGACGCCCAACGGCTACGCACCGTCGAGAAGCGCCGCCAGACCCGCCGTCGGTTCAGCTACCACCCCACCGCCGACGGTGGGCTGCGCTTCTCCGGTGAGCTGTTCGGCGTCGACGCCGAGGCCGCCCGTACCGCGTTCGACGCCTTCACGCCACCACCGAGCGCCGACGACCAGCGCAGCCACGACCACCGCCGCGCCGACGGGCTGGTCACCCTCGCCCACGCCGCGCTACGCGCCGGACAGGCCCCCACCCAGCACAACGTCCGTCCCCACGTGCTGGTCACGATCCCTTACGACCAGCTTGCCAAGCACCGCGCCGGTGAGCCGGCCACCGCCCGGCTCGCCGGTGGCGAGCACGTCACGTTCGAAGACGCCTGGTACGTCCTCGCAGACTGTGACGTCACCCGGATCGTCCTGGACGCCGCCGGCACCCCCATCGAGGCCTCCGAAGCGGTGCGCACCGTGCCCACCGGGCTGTGGCGGGCGTTGCAGGCACGCGACAAGGGCTGCACCTGGGAGGGCTGCACCGCCCCGACCAGCTGGTGTGACGTCGCCCACCTCGAAGACCCGTTCGCCACCGGAGGGCGGTTACGCCCCGACACCGCGGCGCTGCTGTGCCGCCGCCACCACCGACGCTTCGACGCCGGCGGGTGGCGGGCAGAAGTCTGCGGCGACACCGTCACCTACCACCCCGACCCCGACCGGCCACCGGTCACCACCATCATCGAACGACACCGCCGACAACCGACACACCCACCACCGCAATCAACCAACAGCACCAGCGGCAACCAACGCGCCCCGACACCCGCACCAGGTGCCGTCTAGGATCCACGCCGGGACGAGCGGAGGTGTGGGGCATCCGCCGGGAGATCAGCGGCTCGCCGGGCCGCCTGCCACCGGTGTCGTGGTGGGGTGTCGAGCACCGCGGCCGCGGGCGTGCTGGCTGCGGTGGGGACCCCGCCCGCGGGCGTGCTGGCTGCGGCGAGGTGGTTCGCCACCGGTCACGGCCGGTCCGGGCCACCGGTACCACGCACGACCGCGTCTGCGAGGTCACGGGTGGCGTCGCGTCCGATCCGCGAGAACAGCGGGCGGAGCAAGGGCTCGCCGACCGCGAGCGGTCCACGGAGGTGGAGCTCGGCGAGGTAGCGCACCCGGGTGCCGCCACCATCCGCGGTGAACTCCAGGCGGTCGCGGTAGCGAACCAGCCGGCTCTCGCCGGCGAGGGTGAACGCCGACGGCGGCGTGAACTCGACGACGTCGTACGGCAGGCGCATCCCCACCAGCGAGGCCGGGATCCGCAGCCGACGCAGTACCGGTCGTGGCAGCACGCCGCCGGTGAGGACGAACCTCGTGCCGATTCCCGGGCTCCCCGGCGTGAGCTGCTCGGCCGCGTACGTGCGTGGATCCCAGTGCACCGCGTTCCGGAAGTCGCTGACGAACGCGAACACCTCGTCCACCGGCCGGGGGACGTGCAGGGTCGTCGCGAAACGCGCCATCGTGGGAATCTACGGCGTTGTCGCAGACCGCGCCATCGTGGGCACCTACGGGCTTGTCGCGGAGCTGGCCATCGTGCGGACCTGCGGCGTTGCTACGGAGCGCGCCATCGTGGGGACGTCCGGTGTCGCCGCGGCCGATGGCGTGGAGCGGAGTCCGTGTGCCGACGGCCGGTCGCATGAGTCGCCTCACCCGCCCCCCGTCGATGTCCGACGCCGGCCTGATCACGATCGGCCAGCAGCCCCCGCCCGACGGCGGCTACAGCATCGCGCTGTTCGAGCGCTACCTCGACGAGATGGAGGAACGGGCGCGGGCGATGCGCGCCGCCGACGACTACCGGGCGGCGTTCGAGCTCACCTACCTCGTGTTCTCCCGCCAGGTCCTCGCGGCGTTGAAGGCCGAGCGGTTCGAGGACATGGACTGGGCGGTGGACATCGCCTGTCGTTTCGTCGAGGTCTACGCCCAGCAGCTCGCGTTGTGGGAACAACGCCATCCCCAGCTGTGCCGGGCCTGGCGCACCGCGTTCGAAGCCATCGAGGAGGAACGGATCAACGTCCTGCAGGCGGTGCTGCTGGCCATCAACGCCCACATCAACTATGACCTCGCGTTCGTCGCCCTCGGCGCGTGCCGCCACGCCGGTGACCTCCCCGACGGCGAGGTGAGCGGCGAGGACCCGGTCGAACGCGCCCTCGGGCTCTCGCAGGCCGGGGTGCCCGTCGTGCGCTACCGGGACTTCCTGGTGATCAACCAGCTCGAATGGGAGGCGATCGAGTTCGTCCAGGACGCGGTGCTGCGGGAGTTCAGTGCGTGGTTGTACTGGGGCAACCGCCTGACAGGGCGCCGTTCGCGGATGATGGGTCAACGTCTGCTGATGGAGACTCGAGACACCGCCTGGTACCGCACCACGCTGCTCATCCACGCCCGCGACGATGAGGAACGCGCGATCATCGGTCGTCTCGTCGACGCGCACGCTGCCAGCCTCGCCGACCTGGTCGGCAGCCTCACCTTCCGGCCCGACGACGCCGTCGAGCGCGGCGTCGGTTGGCTGCGACGCGGCGAACGCATCGACCCGCAGCTGCAGGCAGGCCTCGTCGAGCTGGCCTGCCACAACCCGGTCGTCGCAGAGCTGGTGATGCGGGAGCTCGCCTCGGCCGGTGCTGATCCGGCCTCGGTGGCGGTGACGCTGCTGTCCCGGGGTCAGGAGCGACTGGCGGGGGTGTTCGGTCGCATGGTGCTGCGCCTCGCGCCGCTCCGCAGCCGTCAGCGGTTCGTGCGGTTCCTGCGGGGCCGCTCGGAACGTGCGGTGTCGGTCGTCGAGTCGATGCTGCACGCCGGGTTGCCGGTGCGCGCACTTCCCCGTGGGGCCCCGCTGGACGAGGTCCGTCGACGCTGGCGTGCCCGTTTCGAGGCCGACACCGCCTGCCTGGCCACTCCACAGATCGCGTTGGGTGACCACCTGCGCGAGGCGATCGTCGACAGCGTGCGACGCAACGTCGAGAGGCTCCGAACGGTCGGTGCCGATCCGGTGGTTGCGGAGACGGCCGAGCCACCGACCGACGTCGCCGCCTACCTGGCCGGGCACCCCGATGCCTGGGTGCGGACGTGCGCGCAGACACTGACCACGTCGACGCGGCCCGGACCGGCCGGCACGTCGCCGGATCGGGTGGGTCGGGGTTCGATGGGCCCGGACGTGATGAGCGCGGGCTTGATGGGACCGGGCTTGATGGGCCCGGACGTGATGGACC
>SLDB01000389.1 GCA_007125475.1 Nitriliruptoraceae bacterium
CGCTGAGCGGGATCCGGGTCCTGGACTGCTCGACGATCCTGGCCGGCCCGCTGCTGTGCCAGGTGCTGGGGGACTTCGGCGCCGACGTCGTCAAGATCGAGCACCCCGAGCGTCCCGACGGGATGCGCGGCCACGGCCGCGCCGTCGACGGCCAGGGGCTGTGGTGGAAGGAGGTCGCCCGGAACAAGCGCACCGTCGCGTTGCACCTGGGCACCGACGAGGGCGCCGCGGTGCTGCGTGACCTCGCCCGCGACGCCGACGTCGTGGTCGAGAACTTCCGGCCCGGCACGTTCGAACGCTGGGGGCTGGCCCCCGAACGCCTCCACGAGGAGAACCCCGGGCTGATCATCGCCCGGGTCACCGGGTTCGGACAGGACGGCCCGTACGCCGACCGGCCGGCGTTCGGCACGCTGGTGGAGGCGATGAGCGGGTTCGCCCACCTCACCGGTGAGGCCGACGGCCCCCCGACGCTGCCGTCGTTCGGGCTGGCCGACTCGATCGCGGCGATGGCCGGCGCCAGCGCGGTGGCGATGGCGCTCTACCACCGCGACGCCCGCGGTGGCTCGGGGCAGGTCATCGACCTCTCCCTGCTGGAGCCGATCATGACCGCGGTCGGGCCCGCCCCGACGGTGTACGCCGCCACCGGCGAGGTCCAGCACCGCCAGGGCAACCGTTCGTCGAACAACGCCCCCCGCAACCTCTACCGCACCGCCGACGACCAATGGGTGGCGGTCTCCACCAGCGCAGATGCGATCGCCGAACGGGTGCTGCGCCTCGTCGGCCACCCGGAGGTCATCGACGAGCCGTGGTTCGCCTCCGGCAGCGGCCGCGCCGCGCACGCCGACCTCCTCGACGGCTACGTCGCCGAGTGGATCCTCGAGCGCACCCGCGAAGAGGTGCTCACCGCGTTCGCCGACGCCGGGGCGGCCGTCGCCCCCGTCTACACCCCGGCCGACCTCGTCGCCGACCCGCAGGTGCAGGCACGCCAGATGCTCACCGCCGTCGAGGACCCGGATCTGGGTGAGCTGCTGCAGCACAACGTGCTGTTCCGGATGTCGTCGACCCCGGGCGCGATCCGCTTCTCCGGCCGGGATCACGGCGCCGACACCGACGCGGTCCTCGCCGAGCACGGCTACGACGACGACCATCTCGCCGATCTACGGAGCCGCGGTGTCATCCGCTGACGCCGTGCTGCACCGCAGCGGGCTGTACGCCCCGGGTTCCTCGCCGCGGATGCTGCGCAAGGCGCTGGCCGCCGGGGCCGACGCGGTGATCCTCGACCTGGAGGACGCCGTCGCGCCCGACGAGAAGCCCGCCGCCCGCGGCCACGTCGCCGACGTCCTCGACGAGGTCGCCGCCACCCCGGTCGCCCCGGACGTGCACGTGCGGGTGAACCGCTCCGGTGACGGCTGGGACACCGACGACCTCGCCGCGGTGGTCCGCCCCGGCCTCGACGGGTTGCGGCTACCCAAGGCGGAGACCCCCGAGGCGTTGACCGAGGTCGCTGCCCTGATCGACCGGCTGGAACGCGACGCCGGGCTGCCGGTCGGGGCCATCCCGCTGATCCCGATCATCGAGTCGGCCGTCGGCGCGGTGGCGATCACGGCACTGGCGACCGCCACCGACCGGGTCACCCGGCTCTCACTGGGCGGTGCCGACCTGCTGGCCGACCTCGGCGGCGTCGGTGACGACGACCTCACCACCCTGCACGTGCGCGGCGAGTTGGTGCTGCGTTCCCGGGCGGCGGGGCTGGCCCCACCGATCGACACGGTGCACACCAACCTCGACGACGAGGAGGGGCTGCGGGCGGCGACCCGGCGCGCCCGCGCGCTGGGGTTCTACGGCAAGTCCCTGATCCATCCCAAGCAGATCGCGCCGGTGCACGAGGTGTTCACCCCGTCCGAAGACGACGTCGCCTGGGCCGAACGGATCGTCGCCGCGGCGGCGGCCGCCGAGGCCGAGGGCCGTGGCGCGGTCGCGATCGACGGGGACTTCGTCGACGCACCGATCGTGCAACGCGCCGAGACGATCCTGGCACTGTGGAGGCAACGATGAACGACGCACTGCTCGCGGCGGTCCGTGGCGGGGTGAGGGCCTACGACCTCTCCCGCCCCTACGAGATCGGGATGCCGCAGTCCCCCAACCACCCGGCGTACTGGCACTCGCTGCCGCGCCGGCACGGCGACATGGTCCGCGAGGACGGCTCGTCGGGGGCGAACGACGTGATCGTGATGGGTACCCATGTGGGCACCCACATCGACGCCCTGGCCCACGTCTCGCAGGACGGCCGCCTCTACGGCGGCCATGACGCCGTCGAGGCCTCGGTGGGTGGGCGTTTCTCGAAGCTGGGGATCGACACCGTGCCCCCGATCCTCACCCGCGGGATCCTCCTTGACGTCCCGGCGGCGCTCGGGCTCGACGCGTGCGAGGCGGCCTACGAGATCACCCCCGACGACCTGGATCGCTGCCTCGAGCGCCAGTCGGTGACCCCGGAAGCCGGTGACGTGCTGCTGGTGCGCTCCGGGTGGGGGGCGCGGTGGTCCGAGGGCACGCCCTACATCGGGAAGGACTCCGGGGTGCCGGGGGTCGGCGAGGCCGGTGCGCAGTGGCTGGCCTCCCACCAACCGCTCGCCGCCGGGGCCGACTCGATCGCGTTCGAGCAGCTGCAACCCGGCAAGGGTCACGCGACGCTCCCGGCCCACCGGGTCCTGCTGGTGGAGAACGGGATCAACATCATCGAGACGATGAACCTCGAGGAGATCGCCGCGGACGGGGTGGTGGAGTTCACCTTCGTCGGGGTGCCGCTCCCGCTGGTCGGGGCGACCGGTTCACCGATCCGGCCGCTGGCGGTGGTCACCACCGACGGTGCCGGGCGATGAGCCCGAGCGAGCACACGCTCTCGCAGCAGCTGGCGGCGTTCGCGGCCGGCGTGGTGGCCGACGGCGCACCGGAAGAGGTGCGGGCCTCGGTGCGCCAGCGCATCCTCGACATCGTCGGTCTGCAGGCCGCAGCGCTGCCGCTGGACACCAGCCAGGCGGTGCTGGGCTTCGTCGAGGCGCAGGGGGGACCGGCCAGGGCCCACGTCGTCGGCACCGACACCCTGGCCCCGCCGGGGTGGGCGGCGTTCGCGAACGGCTCGCTGGCCCACTCGCTGGACTACGACGACACCCACCTGCCGTCGGTGCTGCACCCCTCGGCGAGCGTGGTCCCGGCGGGGCTCGCCGCCGCCGAGCATCACGGGGTCTCCGGCCCGGTGATCCTCGACGCGGTCGCGGTCGGGATCGAGGTCGCGGTGCGGCTCGGCATGGCCGGCTACGACCGCGAGACCAACGACTCGGTGTACTTCGCCCACGGCCAGCACGCCACCTCGATCTGCGGCACGGTCGCCTCGGCGGTCACCGCCTCGCTGCTGGCCGGGGCCGGTGAGGACGGCGTCGTCGACGCGATCGGGGTCGCCGCCTCGATGGCGAGCGGGATCATCGAGGGCAACCGCACCGGCGGGACCATCAAACGCCTGCACTGCGGGTGGGCGGCCCACGCCGGGGTCACCGCCGCCGAGCTCGTCGCCGCCGGGATCACCGGTCCACCGACCGCGCTCGAGGGCCGTTTCGGGTTGTTCGAGGCGTTTCTGCACGGCCGGGTCGCCACCGACGAGGTCGTCGACGGCCTCGGCGAGGAGTGGGCGGTGCCGTCGATCTTCTTCAAGCCCTACCCGGCGAACCACTTCACCCACGCCGGCCTCGACGCCGCCCGCCGGTTGGCGGCCGCCGGGCTCACCCCCGACGACGTCTCCGAGGCGGTGCTGGGGGTCGCCGGTTCCACCGCCCGCACGATCGGTGAGCCGCTCGAGGTCAAGCAGCGCCCCGAGACCGGGTACCAGGCGCAGTTCTCCGGGCCCTACCTCGTCGCCGTCGGGCTGTTCGGTGGCCACGGGCTGGGTGCCAGCCTCGACGACTTCACCGACGAGCTGGCCACCGACCCCGACCGCCGCGCGCTGATGGCCAGGATCCGGGTCGAGGCCGACGCGCGCTGCGAGGAGATCTACCCGTACCAGTTCCCGGCCGTGCTCACCGTGCGCACCCGCGACGGCCGCGAGCTCGTCGAGGAGGTGCTCGTCAACCGCGGCGGGCCGCAGGACCCGCTCACCGATGACGAGCTCACCGAGAAGTTCCGCGGCAACGCGTTGCGCAGCTTCGACGACACCGCCGCCGACGCGGTGCACGCCGCGGTCGAGGCCCTCGCCGTCGACGGGGGAGCGGGTGCGGTGCTCGCCCCGTTCGCCACCCGTCCCACCGTCAACTGACGACACCGACAGCAGGAGCAGGCGTGACACAGGTTCAGGTCGACGGTGACCGGCAGGTCTACTACGAGGTGCACGGTGAGGGCGAGGCGCTGCTCTACGTCGGCGGGTGGGGGCTGTTCACCGGGGAGCGGTTCACCAACATCGCCGCGGACTGGCGGGCCGCGTTCCGGGTCGTCGCCGCCGACTACCCGGGGCTCGGCGGGACCAGCCCGCTGGACGGCCCGGCGACCAGCGACCTGTTGGCCGCCGACGCGCTGGCCGCCCTCGACGACGCCGGGATCGAGACCTTCCACGTCGTCGGTGAGGGCGGGTTGGGTGCCGCCGTCGCCCAGGTCCTGGCCGCCGGCCACCCCGAGCGGGTGAGCTCGGCGGTGATGACCTCCGGGTGGGCGTGGCCGGAGCCCTACCACGACGTGCAGCTGCGGGCGATGCGGGCGATGCGCGAGAAGGCCGACTTCGACGACTTCCGGATGCTCACCGCGTTCCTCTCCTACCTCCCGGAGTACATCAACGAGGGCACAGGACCCCTGGTGCGCTCCTACGACGGCGAGGACAACGTCGCCTCCCGGCGCGAGGCCCACCTCGCCCTGATCGACGCGAACATCACCCACGACGCCCGCGACGTGCTGGGCGCGATCACCTGCCCGTGCCTGGTGATCTGCGGCGGCGAGGACCTGCTGGGCGGGCCGCGGCTGGCCCGCGACCTCGCCGACCGGATCGACGGCGCCGAGCTGGTCGTCCTCGAGGGGGTCCCGCACGTGTTCTCGTCGGTTCCCGGCGGCCAGCAGCGCTACCTCGACGCGGTGAACCGGTTCCTCAGGATCGCGTGAGTTCCCCGCGGCCGTCGATGAGGGCGGGCGTGAAGAAGCCCTCCAGCGCCTCGGCGATCTCGGTGGCGGCGGTCATCATCCCGAGGTGACCGACGCCGTCGATCGCCTGCACACGGGCGTTCGTCAGGTGGTCGGCCAGCGCCTTGGTCACCGCCGCCGAGCCCGGGTGCGTCCGGGAGCCTGTCAGCAGCAGCACCGGGATCGGTACCCGCTCGGCGGCCGGCAGGTCACGGGGGGCGTCGAGATCCTGCTGCTCGGCCTCGCGCAGCACCTCGGCGATCGCCGTCGAGCGTGACGCCAGCACCCCGGCGGCGGTGACCCGGGCGTACTCGGCGTCGCTGATCTGCATCACCTCGCGGAAGTACACGGTGGTGGCCTGTTCCAGGTCCCCGGCGTCGACCAGGCGTCGCAGCTGCTGGATCGCCCGCCGCAGTCGGGCGAGCTCGTCGGGGCCGCGCAGCTGCAGCACGACCGGCTCCCACGCCGCCACCGCGACGACCTGGTCGCTCGTCGCAGTGGCGTGCAGCGCCAGCACACCCCCGCGGGAGTGTCCGACGAGCCCGACCGGGGCGTCGAACGCCTCGACGAACGCGGTGACGTCCTCGACGAGCCGCGGTGTGGAACGGTCCGGGTGGTCGGCGCTCAGGCCCCGACCGCGGGTGCTCATCAGCACGCAGGTGAACTGCGTGGCCAGTCGGTGCAGCAGCAAGCGGTAATTCGTCGTCTCGCCGTCGGCGAGGCCACCGGGCACCATCACCAGCGGCGGCCCGCTGCCGTGGACGCGGCCGGCGAGCTCGGTCCCGTCGGCGGAGGTGACCCGCAGCACGCCGTCACTGGACACCACGAGCTCCCTCGACCGGCCGGATGAGCGACGGTACACGCCGAAAGCGCAGCCGAAGGGTGAGGCGATGACGACCCCGGACCACGACCCGGACCGCGATGACGACCCGACTCGCGACTACGACGGGCAACCGCACCGCGGCGGGCGCCCGGACCGCGACGCCCGCGCCCTCGAGGTCCTCACCGAGGTCGTGCGCATCGACTCGACCAACCCGTCGCCACAGGGCGAAGCCGCGGTCGCCGAGGTGCTGGCCGCCCACCTCGCCGCAGGTGGGGTCGATGGCAGGATCGTCACGGTCGACGGCCGACCGTCGCTGATCGCCCGGATCCCCGGGCCCACCGACCGGCCACCGCTGGTGCTCCTCTCCCACACCGACGTCGTCGGCGTCGAGGCCGACGCCTGGCGGCACGACCCCTTCGGCGCCGAGGTCGTCGACGGCGAGGTGTGGGGCCGCGGCACCCTCGACATGAAGTCGGTCGCGGTGATGCACGCCGAGGCGCTGCGGCACCTCGCCGCCTCCGACATCGCACCGTCCCGCGAGGTGATCCTGGTCGCGGCCGCCGACGAGGAGGCCGGCGGCGCGGCCGGCGCCGAGGCGCTGATCCGCGACCACCCCCACCTGGTCGGGTTCCGTGACGGGTCCCCACCGCCGGAGGTCCTCGGCGAGGGCGCCTTCGGGCTCACCGGTGTCCTGGACCGGGCGGTGCTGCCGATCGTGCTGGGCGAGCGTGCCTCGCTGCGCCTGCAGGCGACGGCGTCCGGTGACGCCGGGCACGCCTCGCTGCCGACCGGCGAGCAGGCGATCCGGGCGATCGCCGACTTCGTCGCCGCGGTCTCCGGACCCCGCCGTGCACGCGTGCACCCGGTGATGCGCCGGCAGTTCGCGGCACTCGCGGAAGCAGCAGACCTCCCAGCGGCGGCCGTCTTCCGCAGTTTGGCGTCGCCGGCCGGTCCGGTGGTCGTCGGCCGGCTCGCCGGTGTGCTGCGCAAGCGCGCCGGCGGGGTGCTCGGCCACCTGCTCGCCGACGAGATCACCCCCACCCGTCTGCACGCCGGGCACGCGCCCAACGTCACCCCGGCAAGCGCCGAGGCCGAGTTCGACGCCCGGCTGCTGCCCGACACCGATCCCGACACCGTGGTGGCGTGGCTGCGGCGGGTCGGCCGCCGACACGGGGTCACCGTCGCCGAACTC
>SLDB01000358.1 GCA_007125475.1 Nitriliruptoraceae bacterium
CCGCGTCATCCACCCGACCAGGTCGACGCGACCGATCCGGAAGACCCGATCGGTCCGGGTGATACGACCGGTCCGGGTGATGAGACTGGTCCGGGTGATGAGACTGGTCCGGGTGATGGCACGAAACACGGGGGATTGCGGCCCGAGGCTTCGGAGACACGGTTCAGTCACCTGGCCCTGGCCCTGGCCCTGGCCCTCGGCCTCGGCCAGGGTGGGGGGCGGGATCCCACGCACGGATGAGGCCGTCGCCTACGACGCTCCACCTCGGCGCTCACCTCCCCGCCCCGCGGCGGTGCACTGTGCTGCACCGAGGTACACCGTGCTGAACCGAAGTGCACCATGGTGTGCCGGGTTTCACTTCGATGCCCGGTCCGCTCCGAAATCGCGGAACGGACCGGTCTCGGGGTGCGTCGGAGCGGCAACGCACGGACAGCCGCGGGCGGGCATGAGGCCGCCGAAGAGGTGGTGGTCCGCACTGACCGATGTGGCGGACTGCTCGATGGCACGGACCGCTGGACGCGCCGGAGCGATCGATGCGGCGGCCTACGTCCCGATCCGCAGGTGGCTGTCGAGCTTCTTCAGGAGGGCCAGAACGCTCAGTGGTGTGATCCGACCGGTTCGACCGTTGAGGTCCGAGATGATGTTCTCGATCGAGAAGTTGAGGTGCGCCGAGTCGGATTCCACCTCGATGTGGTGCGTGTTGCGCTGGACCGATGGGTCCGCCCAGACCTCCAACTGCGTGTCGTCGGGACCGATCCCGGCCAGCGACAACGCGACGGCGACGTTCAGGTTCGCCGGGAACCCCACGATCGCCTCGCGTGGCGAGCCCTTGAACAGCAGGAGCGGTTTGGTCAACGAGTCGAGATCGATCCCGTGCTCCTCGACGTGGGGTGTGCCCGCCAGGGTCCGGGGTGGCTTGCGGGTGATCATTCGGATCGAAGTGACGTTGCCCTGCGCCGCAGCCTGCACCGCGTCGAGGCCGAGCAGCGCCCCCGTCGGGACGTGGATACGACCGCCGTGGTGTTCGGCCAACTCTACGAGGTCCCAGTTGTCGAGGAGGGCCCCGCAGCTGAGCACCATCACGTCACGTCGACGTTCCAGAGCCGGCTTCACCACCTGCCGCAGGAGGGCCGCCGGGACCGCCTCGACGATGACGTCGGCGTGGTCACCGAGGTCCTCGGGTGCGACCACCGCGGCATCGCTACCGAAGGAGTCGAGGAGCTTGCGGGCACGATCTTCGCGTCGCGCGCAGACCGCAGTGACACGGTGGCGGGAACCGTCTTCTCCCAGCCGCTCCAGGAGCACCTCGCCGATCGCACCCAACCCGGCGAGGCCGACCCGGACCACTTCAGCATCTCCAGGCATCGTGGCTCCTTCATCGCGTTGCACCTTACGTCGACGGTTGGCGGCGCGTGGAGAAGGCTCGGTGGGTCCTGTCGGGTCGTGATCGTCCTGCCACACGGCCCGGGCTACCCCATAAGCTCATCCCACGTGAGCCACGCCGTATGAGACGCGCAACGTGAGGCGCACCACGTGAGCCGCTCATGGTTGCCTGTTCACTGCGAGCCATTCACCACGAGACTTGACGAAGGGTGTTCCACGGTGCTCGAGACGGTGCTCATCGCCAATCGGGGCGAGATCGCGGTCCGCGTCATGCGAGCCGCAAACGAACTCGACGTTCGCAGCATCGCGATGTACACCGCCGCGGACCGGGGATCGATCCACCGGGTCAAGGCCGACGAGTCGTACGAAGTCGGCGATCCCTCACGCCCGCTGGCCGGCTACCTCGACGTCGACGAGATCGTCGGCCTGGCTCGTCGTGTCGGTGCCGACGCCGTCCACCCCGGGTACGGATTCCTCTCCGAGTCTCCGGCGCTGGCACGGGCGTGTGAAGCCGCAGGCGTCCAGTTCGTCGGTCCACCGCCGGACGTCCTCGAAGCCGCCGGCGACAAGGTGGCCGCTCGCCGGCACGCGGTGTCGGCCCGGATCCCGGTGCTACCGGCCAGCGACCTCCTCGAGGACGACGACGTCGCCGCCGCCGAGGCGGAGCGGATCGGCTACCCGGTGTTCGTGAAGGCCGCCGGTGGTGGTGGTGGCCGGGGGCTGCGGCTCGTCACCGATCCGGGGGAGCTGCGTGACGCGGTCGCTAGCGCCCGGCACGAAGCCGCGGGCGGATTCGGTGAGGAGGCGGTGTTCCTCGAGCGGGCGGTGCTCCGTCCACGCCACATCGAGGTGCAGGTCCTGGCCGACAGCGACGGTGAGGTCGTGCACCTCTACGAGCGGGACTGCTCGGTGCAGCGACGGCACCAGAAGGTCCTCGAGATCGCGCCGGCACCAGGGCTCGATCCGGCGGTGCGTGAACGGATCTGCGCCGACGCGGTGCGGTTCGCCGAGCAGGTCGGGTACCGCAACGCCGGGACCGTGGAGTTCCTCCTCGACGAGGACGGGCAGCACTTCCTGATCGAGATGAACCCGCGGATCCAGGTCGAGCACACCATCACCGAGGAGGTGTGCAACGTCGACCTCGTCCAGGCCCAGCTGCGTATCGCCGCCGGGGCCACTCACGCCGACCTCGGCTTGTCGCAGGAGACGATCACCCCGCGGGGTGTGGCGGTGCAGTGCCGAGTCACCACCGAGGACCCCGCGAACCGCTTCCGACCGGGCACCGGCCGGGTCACCGCGTTCCGTTCGACCGGCGGGCCGGGGATCCGCATCGACGCAGGATCCGCGTACGTCGGGGCCGAGATCTCCCCGTACTTCGACTCGTTGCTCGCCAAGCTCACCGCACGTGGTTCGGATCTGCCGGGTGCGGCCCGGCGTGCCCGGCGCGGTCTCGCCGAGTTCCGTGTCCGTGGCGTGCCGACGAACCTGGCGTTCCTCCGGGCGTTGCTCTCGGACCCCGACCATCTCGCGGAGAACCTCTCCACCGCGTACCTCGACGAGCACCCCCACCTCCTCGAAGCGGTCGACAGTCGTGATCGCGCCAGCCGACTCCTCGACTACCTCGGTGACGTCACCGTCCACCGGCCGTACGGGGACCCTCCGGGCCTCGACGACCCGGTGCGGTGGCTGCCGCGGGGTGCGGACTCCGGCGCCGGTGCCGGTGCCGGCACCACCGCCGGTGGACGGGCGGACGTCGGGCCTGAAGGCGCTCCACGGCCCGTCGGCGCGCCCACGCCCGGGAGTCGAGATCGCCTCGATGCGGATGGTCCGGAGGCGTTCGCCGCCTGGCTCCGCGGCACTGAGGCGGTCGGGGTGACCGACACCACGATGCGTGACGCGCACCAGTCCCTGCTGGCCACCCGGATGCGGACCTACGACATGCTCGCGGTCGCCCCGCACCTGGCCGCGTCCTGTCCTCAGCTGCTGTCCCTGGAGGTGTGGGGCGGGGCGACGTTCGACGTTGCGCTGCGGTTCCTGCGCGAGGACCCCTGGGAACGGCTCGCCCGACTCCGGGCGGCGGTGCCGAACATCTGCCTGCAGATGCTCATCCGGGGCCAGAACGCCGTCGGCTACCACCGTTACCCGCCCGCGGTCGTCGACGCGTTCGTCCGGGAGGCCGCCGACGTCGGTGTGGACATCTTCCGGGTCTTCGACGCCCTCAACGACGTCGAGCGGATGCGTCCGGCGATCGAGGCGGTGCGTGTCCACGGCCGCCTCGCCGAGGGGACGATGTGTTACACGGGTGACCTCACCGATCCGCGTGAGACGGTGTACACCCTCGACTACTACCTCGGCGTCGCCGAACGTCTCGTCGCCGCCGGCGCTCACGTGCTGTGCATCAAGGACATGGCCGGGTTGCTGCGTGCCCCGGCGGCGGCGACGTTGGTCACGGCGTTGCGTGAACGGTTCGACGCCCCGGTGCACCTGCACACCCACGACACCGCCGGCGGGCAGCTCGCCACGTATCACGCAGCGATCGAGGCCGGCGTCGACGCCGTCGACGGTGCCGCCGCACCCCTCGCCGGGACGACGAGCCAGCCGCCGCTGCCGGCGATCGTGGCCGCGACCGACGGCACCCCGCGGGCGACCGGGATCGACCTCGATGCACTCTCGGCGCTCGAGCCGTACTGGGAAGGCGTCCGCGAGCTCTACGCGCCCTTCGAACAGGGGCTGCCCGCGCCGACCGGACGTGTCCATCAGCATCAGATCCCCGGCGGGCAACTCTCGAACCTGGTGGGCCAGGCGTCGGCGTTGGGGCTCGAAGGCGGGTTCACCGAGATCGCCGAACGCTACATCCAGGCGGATCGTCTCCTCGGTGGGCTGATCAAGGTCACCCCGACCTCGAAGGTCGTCGGTGACCTGGCGTTGTTCATGGCGCTGAACGACGTCGCCCCCGATGAGCTGGAAGCTGATCCCGGGCGGTACGACATCCCGGCCTCCGTGCTGGAGTTCCTCGCCGGTGACCTGGGTGTGCCGCCGGCCGGTTGGCCCGAGCCGTTCCGTACCCGGGCGATCGCGGCCCACGAGGTGGAGGTTCCGGACCGGCAGCTCTCCGACGAGGATCGTGCCGGGCTCGACGAGGGCGGTGAGGTCGCCCGTGAACTCCTCTCCCGCCTGCTGTTCGCCGGGCCGGCGGAGGAGTTCGCCTCCGCACGCCGCTCCTACGGTGACCTGGCGGTGCTGCCGACCGAGGCGTTCTTCCACGGCCTGCACCCCGGTCGTGAGGTTCAGGTCGAGCTCGAACCCGGCGTGCGCCTCACCGTGGAGCTCGACGCCGTCGGCGACGTCGATGACTCCGGCATCCGAACCCTCTACCTCAAGTTGAACGGGGGGCCGCGGGTGATCGAGGTCATCGACCGCAACGTCTACACCGAGCAACCGGTCCGCGAGTCCGCCGACCCGGACGATCCGGGGCATGTCGCCACCCAGATGACCGGTGTGGTGACGATCGAGGTGTCGGAGGGCGACACCGTCGACGAGGGCCAGGTCGTCGGGATCGTGGAGGCGATGAAGATGGAGTCGCCGATCCGCGCCCACGCCGGTGGCCGTGTCGAGCGCGTCGTCGCTCCCTCCGGGACCCGGGTGGAGCCAGGAGACCTGCTCCTCGTCCTCGAGGTGGGCTAGCCGCGTCTTAGCCGCGTCTCTGTGTCTGGCGCGCCTACCCCTCGTCGATGACGAGCCGGATGCGGCGGAACCCTCGACCCTTCGATTCGATCTTCGCGATCCGCACGTGGCCGACCTCGGAGGTTGAGGCGACGTGCGTGCCACCGTCGGCCTGCCGGTCGAGACCGACGATGTCGACGACCCGGACCTCGCGGAGGGTCGCGGGTAGCAGTGAGACCTTCGTGCGGATCAGGGACGGATCCTGGTCGGCCTCGTCACGGGGGAGGAACGCGATCTCGACGGGTCGGGCCGCCTGAAGCTCCCGATTGAGCGCCTCCTCGAGTGGTTCACGCGCCTCCGGGTCCCAGTCGGGGAGCTCGAAGTCGAGCCGGCCGACACCCGGTTCCATGTTCCCCCCGGTGACGGGGCTGGCGAAACGATCCCAGACGACGCCGCACAACGCGTGCATCGCGGTGTGGGTGCGCATCAGGCGGTACCGCCGTTGCCAGTCGACTTCGCCGCGCAGCGTCGTCCCCGTCGCCGGCACCTTGCCGTCGAGCCAGTGCCAGACGCCGCGGTCATCGGCGGAGGTTCCGACGACCTCGAGACGGTCGTCTCCGAGGTGCAGTCGGCCACGGTCCGGTGGCTGGCCCCCGCCCCCCGGGTAGAAGACCGTGCGGTCGAGGAGGACACGCCCGTCATCGGGGTCGACGTCGACGATCGTGGCGTCCATCGAGGTCGCGTACTGGTCGGTCGAGTAGATGCGATCGGTCACGAACCGCCTCCGTCGCCGCGGTGGACCCGCCGTTTTCGTCAGTGTGCCAGTGCGGCGGGGTTCACGTCGGCGGTGTCGGGTACCGGCGTCGCCTCGGCCGGGCGGGTAGAAGGGTCGCTCCGGCGTGGTGGTGGCCCTCGTGAGGTTCGGGTCTGCACCAACCGGGCCCTGCTCGTGGGCACGTCCCCGGCCCCACCCGGAGCTTCGACCTGCGACGGTTCGCGGTGGGGTCGGGGACTAGAGTCCGATCGCGGCGAGCCAGCCGTACCGGTGCTTCGCCGGTGCCCCGCGGGAGGCCTGCAGATCGTTGCAGCCCGCGAGCTGCTCAGACCCAAGCGCCCGCAGATCCCTGCTCCGGAGTTGTCCCGATGGCGGTGAAGTACGCGGTCCTGCCCGAATCGGGCACGCACAAGCTCGCCCCGTGGCGGGAGGAGCTGACGAGGTCGGTGACCGACGGCGGGGGCGTGGTCGTGGAGCCCGCCGATGCCGAAGCGCTGATCTGGATCGCGAACAACCACCAGGGTCTGTCCGCGGTCCTCGAAGCCGCTCCGCAGATCCGGTGGGTACAGCTCCCCTCGGCCGGGGTGGAGCGCTGGATGGACGTCATCGACGACGAACGTCTCTGGACGTGCGCCAAGGGGGTGTATGCGGAACCGGTGGCCGAGCACGCCCTGGCCCTGGCGCTCGGCGGGATGCGCGGGATCGCCAGATACGCCCGGGCGACGAAGTGGACGGATCCGTACGGCATCAACCTCCTCGGCGCCCAGGTGTGCATCCTCGGTGGGGGAGACATCGCCACGACCCTGCTGCGACTGTTGGCCCCGTTCGGCACCGACATCACCGTCGTGCGCAACCGGGTGGCCCCGATGGACGGAGCCGACCACGTCGTCGGTCCTGACCAACTCCACGCCGGGGTCGCAGGCGCCCAGCTGGTGGTCCTCGCCCTCGCCCTGACCCCGGCGACGACCGGGATCATCGACGCCGCGGCCCTACGGGCGATGCGTCGTGACGCCTGGCTGGTGAACGTCGCCCGTGGCCAGCACGTCGTCACCGACGACCTGGTGGCCGCGCTTTCACGTGAGGAGATCGGCGGTGCCGCCCTCGATGTCACCGACCCCGAGCCCCTCCCGGAGGGGCACCCGCTGTGGTCCCTGCCGAACGCGGTGATCACCCCGCACCTCGGGAACACCCCGGAGATGGGGTTCCGTCTTTTCACGGAGCGCATCACCACGAACGTGGCCCGCTATGGCAGGGGGGAGGAACCCCTCGGCCTCGTCGACGTCGAACTGGGCTACTGACGCTGCGGCTGGCCGCATGTCCCCG
>SLDB01000023.1 GCA_007125475.1 Nitriliruptoraceae bacterium
AGCTGGGGAAGGTCAAGCGCGTCCTCGAGAAGCGCGCGGGCCCGCTCCAGGAGGTGCTGCTGGTCCTCGACGCCACCACCGGCCAGAACGGGATCGCCCAGGCCCGGGCGTTCCTCGAGGCGGTCGACGTCACCGGGATCGTGCTGACCAAGCTCGACGGATCCTCCAAGGGCGGGATCGTCGTCGCGGTGCAGCGCGAGTTGGGGATCCCCGTGAAGCTCGTCGGACTCGGTGAGGAGGTCGACGACCTCGCCCCCTTCGACCCCGGGTTGTTCGTCGACGGGCTCTTCGACGACGGTTCCTGACCCCCGTCCGCCGGGTCCTGGCGGTCACCGGTGAGGTGAGCGCTACCCTCGCCGTCGGCGCAGCACCGCGCCGCCGGCACCACCGGGCCAGGCCGCGTCCCCGACCGTGCGGAGTTCCCCGTGTTCGACACCCTGAGCGCCAAGCTCGAGGCCGCCCTCGAGAAGGTGAAGGGGCGCGGACGCCTCGACGAGAAGACCGTCGACGCGACGCTGAAGGAGATCCGGCTCGCCCTGTTGGAGGCGGACGTCAACTTCAAGGTCGTCCGTGACGTCGTCGCGCGCCTCCGCGAGCGCCTCGTCGGTGAGGAGGTCGCCCGTGCGCTGAACCCGTCGCAGACGGTGATCAAGGCCGTCGACGAGGAGCTCACCCGGGCGTTGGGCGGTGAGTCGGCGCCGCTGGACCTCTCCGGGCCGTCACCGAAGGTGATCGTGCTCGCCGGGCTGCAGGGCTCGGGGAAGACGACCGCCGCCGGGAAGCTCGCCGCCCACCTCAAGGGGCGGGGACGGAACCCGATGCTGGTGGCGTGCGACCTGCAGCGTCCCGCCGCCGTCGAGCAGCTGAAGGTGAACGCTCAGCGGGTCGGCGCCCACGTCTACGCCCCCGCGACGTCCGGTGACCCCGTCCCAGTCGCGCGCGAGTCGATCACCAAGGCCCGCGACACCGGGTGCGACACCGTGATCGTCGACACCGCGGGTCGGCTGCACGTCGATGACGAGCTCCTCGACCAGGCCGCCCGGATCAAGGACGCCGTCGGCGAACACGGCGGGAGCGTCACCACCCTGTTCGTGATCGACGCGATGATCGGCCAGGAGGCGGTGAACGTCGCCCGGGCGTTCCAGGACGGCGTCGGGTTCGACGGCGTGGTGCTCTCGAAGGTCGACGGCGACGCCCGGGGCGGGGCGGCGCTGTCGGTGCGTGAGGTCACCGGGGTCCCGATCATGTTCGCCTCCGTCGGTGAGGGGATGGAGGACTTCGAGGCCTTCCACCCCGATCGGATGGCGTCGCGGATCCTCGGGATGGGCGACGTGATGTCGCTGATCGAGAAGGCGGAGGCCACCTACACCGAGGAGGAGTCCGCCCAGGCCGAACAGGCCCTGCTGTCGGGGACGTTCACCCTCGACGACTTCCTCGACCAGATGCAGATGCTCAAGCGGATGGGCTCGCTGCAGGGGTTGATGGGGATGCTCCCCGGGATGGGCAAGCAGCTCAAGGACGTCGACGTCGACGAGAAGCAGCTCGCCCGGGTCGAGGCGATCATCCGGTCGATGACCCCGGCGGAGCGCAACGACCCCAAAGGCGTGCTCAACGGGCGCCGTCGGAAGCGGATCGCGGCTGGTTCGGGGACGACCGTCACCGAGGTCAACCGTCTGGTGAAGCAGTTCGCCGAGATGCAGAGGGTGATGAAGTCGGCGTCGAAGATGGCCGGCCAGCAGGGGAGCAAGCCCAAGGGCGCCAAGGGCGCCAAGGCGCAGGCCGCGGCCGTCCGGCAGCTGCAGCAGCAGATGGGCGGTGGGGGTCCCGCCGGCCCCGGGGGGTTCCGGGGGCTGCAGCCGGCGCCGAAGTCCGGGCGCCGTCGTTGAACGACGCCGCACCGCCTGCGGGGTGCGCCGTCGTCGGCGTGCGGTAGCATCTGCCCACCGCGTACGGCTCGAGGCCCGCCTCCCGCTGCACGCCGCGACCTGACGATCTCCGCCCCACCGTCCCACGTCGATGCACGTGCGGCCCGTGCGGGTCCGGATCGTCCCACCGGTGCGCCGCACGCGCCCAACTGACCAAGGACGTCGAACCATGGCCGTCAAGCTCCGCCTCCGCCGCGAGGGAACCGTGAAGCGACCGCACTACCGGGTCGTCGCCGCCGACTCGCGTTCCCCACGTGACGGACGGTTCATCGAGATCCTCGGCGACTACCACCCGATGGAGGAGCCCTCGCGGATCAACATCGACGGTGAGCGCGCCCTGCACTGGCTGCGGCACGGCGCCAAGCCGTCGTCGGCCGTCGAGAAGCTGCTGCGCATCACCGGGGTGTGGGAAGAGTTCAAGCCCGGTGACGCCCCCGCGCGGGTGCGGGACACCGACAAGCCCAAGCTGTCGAAGAAGGCGAAGGCGAAGGCCGCCGAGGCCGCCGACGCGGAGGGTGAGGCGTGAGGTCCGAGGACGTCCTCGAGTTCGTTGCGAGCCAGCTCGTCGACCACCCCGACGAGGTGCGTATCGAGATCGACGAGGACGACCGGGAGACGGTGCTCGAGCTCCACGTCCACGACGAGGACCTCGGCAAGGTGATCGGGAAGCGCGGTCGGACCGCGAAGGCGCTGCGCACCCTGGTGAAGGCCGCGGGCGCCCTCGACGACGAGAACGTCACCGTCGAGATCGTGGACTGACGGCACGCCACGTCCGGCGTCCGTCGGCGCGGGTACGCCGTGCCCCGTCAGGAGCACGCGGTGAGCGACGAACTGGTCACCATCGGTCGTGTCGTGAAGCCGCACGGCATCCGCGGTGAGCTCGCCGTCGACGTCCTCACCGACATCGACGGCCGGTTCGACGCCGGTGTCGACGTCGTCGTGGCCGGGCGGCCGCGGCGCATCGCCGCGAGCCGACCGCACCAGGGCCGGGTCCTGTTGCGCTTCGCCGGGATAGACGACCGCTCCGACGCCGAACAGCTCCGCGGATCCCTGGTGCAGGCGGTGCCGCTCGACACGGCCGACACCGACCGGTTCTTCGTGCACGAGCTCGTCGACGCCGCCGTCGTCGATGCCGCCGGCACCCCGCTGGGTGCGGTCACGGCCGTCATCGAGCTCCCGGCGGCTGCCGGGTACGACCTCCTCGAGGTCCGCCGCGACGACGGTACGACGTGGTTCCTCCCCGCGGTCGACGAGTACGTCGAAGCGCTCGTCGACGACGGACAGGTCTCCCTGCGGGTCGTCGACCCCCCCGAGGGGCTCCTCGACGGCGGTTCGTCGGCGTGAGGTTCGACGTGCTGACGATCTTCCCGGAGTGGTTCACCGGGCCGGCGACGACGTCGCTCCTCGGCCGGGCCCGGGACAGCGGCGACCTCGACCTGCGGGTGCACGATCTGCGCCGGTTCGCCCACGACCGTCACCGTAGCGTCGACGACGCCCCCTACGGCGGCGGTGCCGGGATGGTGATGCGCGCCGATGTCTGGATCGAGGCGGCCGAGGCGGTGTGGAACGACGGCGACGTCGACGGCGCCTACCGGGCCGGTGGGCAGCGGCCCCGCACCGTCCTGCTCACCCCCCGCGGACGGCCGCTCACCCAGGCGCTGGCACGCGAGCTCGCCGACGAGCCCCGACTCACCCTGTTGTGCGGGCGGTACGAGGGGATCGACGAACGGGTCCACGAGCTGGTGGCGACCGATGAGGTCTCGATCGGTGACTACGTCGTGTTCGGTGGCGAGGTCGCGGCCGCGGTGGTGATCGAGGCCGTCGCCCGGCTGCTCCCCGGCGTGGTGGGGAACGCCGCCTCGCCGTGCGACGAGTCGTTCTCGACGGGCCTGCTGGAGTACCCGCAGTACACCCGCCCGGCCGAGGTCCGTGGCCACACCGTCCCGGAGGTCCTCACCTCCGGGGATCACGCCGCCGTCGACGCCTGGCGTCGCGAACGGGCCGAGGCGCTGACCCGCAGGCGCCGCCCGGACCTGTTGGCCTACCGGCAGGAGTCGGACGGCGAGCCCGGCCCGGGGCCCAGTTGACCCTCGCCTCCCCGGCGCCGTATCCTCACCGACGACGTGCGTGCGCGATGTCGCCTTCCGTGACGACGTGCACCCGCGGCTCGATCACCGAAGGTGCGGCGTCCCCACCGCGACGGCGTCCACCGCGATCGGGGACGACGCCTCCCCGAGTCGGGTGGCCCACGACGCCGTGATCCCCCACGCCCTCCGTGCACCGCGCCCACTGATAGGCACCCTGATGAACAACGTCGACGTCGTCGAGAAGTCGCGCCTGCGCGACGACATCCCGGAGTTCTGGCCCGGCGACACCGTGAAGGTGAACGTCCGCGTCGTCGAGGGGAGCCGGTCGAGGATCCAGGCCTTCGAGGGCGTGGTGATCGCCCGTCGCGGCGGTGGCCTGCGGGAGACGTTCACGGTGCGCAAGATCAGCTTCGGGATCGGTGTCGAGCGCACGTTCCCGCTGCACAGCCCCGTGATCGAGTCGATCGAGGTGTCCCGACGGGGCAAGGTGCGCCGCGCGAAGCTGTACTACCTCCGCGACCGGGTCGGGAAGAAGGCCCGGATCAAGGAGAAGCGCGAACTGGCGCGCTGAGTGGCCGACTCGGACCCGGACGCCGACCACGGGCCGAAGCGCCCGTCCGGATCCCGGACGTTCCTCCGCGAGCTGCCGGTCCTCCTCGTCGTCGCGGTGATCCTCGCGTTCCTGCTGCGGACGTTCCTCGTCCAGGTGTTCTACATCCCGTCGAGCTCGATGGAGCCGACGCTGCAGGTCGACGACCGCATGATCGTCGAGAAGGTCTCGTACACGTTCCGCGAGCCGCGTCACGGAGAGATCGTCGTCTTCGAGGGTGACAACGCCGGTGACCCCCCGGATCAGAGCCTGCCGGTGCGGGCGGTCCGCGGGTTCGGTCAGTTCCTCGGGGTCGTCCCGGCGAGTGCGCGGGACTTCGTCAAGCGGGTCATCGCCGTGGCCGGCGACGAGGTGGAGATCGTCGCCGGCGAGGTGCGGGTCAACGGCGCCGTCCTCGACGAGGACTACGTCGTGTACGGCGACGAGGACGACTACGGCCCGGTGACCGTCCCCGCCGACCATCTGTTCTTCCTCGGCGACAACCGGCCGAACTCGTCGGACTCGCGCCGCTCGCTGGGGTTCGTCCCGACCGACGCGGTCGTCGGGCGCTCGGCGGTGATCATGTGGCCGTTCGAGCACGCCGGTCTCCTCACCGGTGTGCACCACGAGGTGCCCGACCCCGTCGCGGGGCCGGACGCCGCCGCGGCCGTCGATGCCATCGTCGTCGACGTCCACCGGGGCTGATGCCGGACCGCGTCACCCCGCGCCGGTCACTCGTCGTGGGGCACGGTGAGGCGGAGCTGTCGTCGCGACGTCACCGGGGACCAGGTGTGCCGGTGCAGAGCGCACGGGCCGTGGTCCTCGAGGGCGGCGGCGTGGCGCGGGGCGCCGTACCCCTTGTTCGACGCGAGGTCGTAGGCCGGGTAGGCCTCGGCGAGCCGGCGCATCCGTGCGTCGCGGTGCACCTTGGCGACGATCGAGGCCGCCGCGATCGAGGCGCTGACGGCGTCGCCGCGCACGATCGCCTCGTTGTGCGTCCCGACGCCGGCGAGGAAGTCCCGGTCGCCGTCGATGAGCAGGACGTCGGCCGGTGGGGTGAGCGCGGCCACCGCACGCAGGCCGGCGAGGCGCAGCGCCGCAGCGAGCCCGACCGCGTCGATCTCGCGGTTGGATGCCTCACCGATCCCGACCGCGATCGCGTGGGTGTGGATGCGCTCGGCGAGGCGTTCCCGCGTCGCGGGTGCCAGCGCCTTCGAGTCGCGGAGCCCGACGATCCCCCGATCGTCGGGGAGGATCACGGCGCCGACGGTCACCGGTCCGGCCCAGGCGCCGCGTCCGACCTCGTCGACGCCGGCGACGCGGTGGCCGGCGGACCGGTACCGACGTTCATGGCGGAGTCCGGGGGCCGCGGCGCGGCGTGGGGGAGGGGCGGTCATGCACCGGACCGTAGCCCTCCCCGGCACCGGCGTGCGGCCGGGCGGGGCCGGTCGGGGGGTCGCTACGCTCGGTGCGACGCGCCCGTCGGCGGTGGGAGGACTGCGTGAACCCCGAGGAGCTCGACGCCTACGAGACGGACCTCGAACTCTCGCTGTACCGCGAGTACCGCGACGTCGTCCGCCTCTACCGGTACGTGGTCGAGACCGAGCGGCGGTTCTACCTGTGCAACTCGGTCGAGGTCACGCCGCACGAGGGCGACGACCTGTGGTTCGAGGTTCGGCTGAAGGACGCCTGGGTGTGGGACATGTTCCGCCCCTCGCGTTTGCTGCGGGACGTGCGGGTGCTGACCTTCCGCGACGTCAACGTCGAGGAACTCGTCCACGACGACGCGGCGATGACCGAGTTCCTGGAGGACTGAGGTGGGATTCAACGCCACCCGCAGATACCGCGACGACAAGCGCAACGACATCTGGCTCCTCGTCGCCGCCGTCGTCCTCCTCGGCGCCGGCGTGCTGTGGGCGTTCGGGGTGTTCTGAGGCGGCTGACGGACGCCGTCGCTGTCCACAACCCCGGGCGAACCGCGGCCGGAGTACCGGGGTGGGGCTCGTAGCTTCGCCCCATGACGACGACCCACACGGTTCCCCTCGACGCCGATCAGCGGCGACACCTGCTCCGCGCCGACCGCCTCGGCGCGGCCGGCGAACGACTCACCGCCGACCACCTCGTCGATGACGGCTTCGAGGTCCTGGCACGGGGGTGGCGCGTCGCCGACGGCCCGCTGCGTGGCGAGCTCGACGTCGTCGCGGTCGATCGGGACTGCCTGGTGGTGTGCGAGGTCAAGACCCGCCGTGACGCGGCGAGGTTCGACGGGGCGGTGGCCGCGGTCGACGCCCGCAAGCTCGCCCGCCTGCGGCGGTTGACGGGAGCGTTCCTCCGGGACGCCGACACGGTGTGGCGCCGGGTCCGCCTCGACGTCGTCGCGGTCGACGTCGCCGCCGCCCGGCTGACCCACCTGGTGGGGGTTCCGTGAGCGGCCGACGGGGGGTGCTCGCCACCGTGCACGGGGTCGCCCTCGTCGGGCTC